>DASZQC010000037.1:0-3572 GCA_035549815.1 Dongiaceae bacterium | reverse complement strand
CGAGGCGCCGCCGGCGGCCGCCTGAGGCTATTCCGTTAGAGGTTTGTTCGAGATCAAATCCGGGTTGCCCGCGACGGCCGGGAATGGCCCTGCACACACGGCGCCGATTTCGGCGACCGCGTCGCAGGCGGCCTCGATCATCCCTTTTTGCCGCGCCGCTTCACGGAACGATGCCACGATTCCCGTCCAGCGCTCGGCCGGCACCACCGCCGCCAAGGCGCGATCCGGCAAGACCTCCACATAGCGCTCCGCGCGACTGATGAAGAGCAGCGCCGCATTGCGCTGCGGCGTCGCGTCCAATCCTCGATCCAGGAATATGGCGCGTGCGGTCCGCCGCGCGTCCTGCGTCAGCAAGTGGGCCGGCACAAGCTTGAGGCCGAGATCGAAGCCGTCCACCAAGAGAAAAGTGGCGATGCCGACGGCCAGAGCTGCAGCGAAGAGAAGATAGATGTTGATCTCAGGCCACAGGAACCCACCCAGGCCGCCCGCAATAGCAAGAGCGACCACACCCACCAAGGCGGCGACACCACGATCCTCACCAGAGGCGCGCAGCATGCAGACGGCAATCTCGCTGCCCGTCTTCGCCTCGACGAGTTGAATCGCCTGCTCGATCCGCAGAACGTCTTCCTGCTTCAGCATGGCATCACCATCGCCCCGAGGCGCCGCCGCCACCAAAACTTCCGCCACCGCCGCTGAAGCCCCCACCGCCACCGCTGGACCAGCCGCTGCTTCTCGGACCGCCGCTCCCGCTGCTCCAATACCAGCCCGCCGGATAATACCCCCCGGGACGGCGACGGCGACCATAGCGGACGTGAGAGACGATGAAGATGAACACCAGGAAGAAGAGGACAGCAACCGCCCCTATGGGCGACTCCTTCTTGGAGGCTGGCCGGGAGGTCGGGAGCGCAAGCGGCTCACCCGCCAGGGCGCGGCCAATGGCATCGACGCCATCATTGATGCCACCCACCATGTTGCCCGCCTTGAAGCGCGGCACGATCACATTGCGGATGATGCTGTCCGCCGTGGCATCCGGAAGATCGCCTTCCAGGCCATAGCCGACCTCGATGCGCAGCTCGCGCTCCTTCGGCGCGACGATCAGCAAGACGCCATTGTTCTTGCCGGCCTGGCCGATGCCCCAGCCGCGGCCGAGCGCCAGTCCCCACTCTTCGATGGTGCGGCTCTGCAGGCTGCTCAGCGTCACCACGACCAGTTGGATCGTGGTCTTCTTTTCGAGCGCCGCCAGCTTGCCCGACAGGCTTGCCTCATCGGAGCTGCTGAGAATGCCGGCTTGGTCGACCACACGCCCGGTCAGGGCCGGGATCGCGATGTCGGCCGCCAATGCCGTCGCCGCGCCGACGATCACCAGGATGACGGCGAGGATGCCGCGCTTCATGCCGCCGCGTCGCACGTGACCCTCGCTATTGGCTGTTGGTGCCGAAATCGACTTTCGGCGCCTGCATGGTCGCTTCCTCGACCTGGAACTGCGCCATCTCCTTCGCCTCCGGATAGAACCAGGCGGCCCACCAGCGGCCGGGGATGGTCTTGAGCTCGGTGTTATAGGCGCGCACCGCGTTGATGAAATCCATGCGCGCGACGGCGATGCGGTTCTCCGTGCCCTCAAGCTGCGCCTGGAGCGTCTGGAAATTCTGGGTCGCCTTCAAATCCGGATACTGCTCCACCACGACCATCAGCCGGGCCAGGGCGGAGGTCAGCGCGCCCTGGTTCTGCTGGAACTGCTGCATCGCTTCGGGATTGGTGAGGATGTCGGCCGGCAACTGGGTCTGCGCCACCTTGGCGCGCGCATTGACCACCGCCTCCAGCGTCGACCGCTCGAAATTGGCCGCCCCTTTCACCGTCTCGACCAGGCTGGGGATCAGGTCGGCGCGGCGCTGGTACTGGTTCAGCACCTGCGCCCAGGCGGCTTTCGCCTGCTCCTCATAGGTCGGGATATTGTTCACGCCGCAGCCGCCGAGAGCCAGGGCGAGAACCAGGGCCAGCTTTGTTACGACCGTGCGAATGTTCAAGCGTGCTCTCCCGTCTTTGGACAAGCCATCGTTATTTGTCGCAGATCGCGCCGCGCCGGTTCAATGGCTTGGAATATCCGGCGCCAAAGGGAGCGCCCCCTGCTGCACGGCGCGCAGGTCCGGTGCCGCGTCGGACACCGGCTGCAAAGGCTGCTGGAACAGATAGAACTTGCCGATCGGCGACATGTCGGTGATGAGGAAGCTGAATTCCGCGCTCTCGCCCGGCGAGACCGACTTGCCGGAAAAGCCCAGTGTGTCCTGCGGCTCGTCCAGACGCTGCATGCTGGGGAACGAGCTGGCGGTGAAGGCGCCGGCGATCACGGTGTTCTGCGCGAAGCTCAACCCATCCTCATAGGGGCTGTGCCGCGTCGGCACCTCGCGCAGCTCCAGCTGATAGTTCAGCCAGGTATCCTCGCTGCGGTTGATGGCGATCTTGGTCATGGCGATGCCGGCGATGTGGTGGCTGCCGATGCGGTTGCCGACCTGTTTCAGGCCGCTGATGGTGAGCACCGCCTCGCGCGGGCCGGTCACTTCTTCCACCACCACATAGGGATCGTCGAGCGTGCCTTTGCCGGTCACGCCTTTCAGCGTGAAACCGCCGGCCTCGTCGCTGAAGGTCAGGCCCTCTTGCGTGATCTCCACGGCAAGGGCCGGCAGGCTCCAGATCGAGCCCATGAGGACCAAAGCCGCGGGAAACCAGCCTCGCATCCGTCCATTATGACGGGCCGACCCGGCCACCGGCAAGGCGGACCGGCGGCTGCGCCGATCACACACCCGTCAGATTCACAGCCTCGCGGACTTAGGCGCCGAGGCGATCCATGGCCTGGGTGAGCTTGGCCATGGCCTGCTGCGCATCCGCCAGCTTCTGGCGCTGCTCCGCAACGACCTCGGGATTGGCCTTGGCCAGGAACTGCTCGTTGCCCAGCTTGCGCTCGATCTTCTCGGCCTCGCTCTTGGCCTTGTCGAGTTCCCGCTTCAGGCGGGTGCGCTCCTGCGCGATGTCGATCACGCCCGCCAGCGGCAGGAAGATGGTCGCTTCGTCGAGCACGATCTGCGCCGCACCCTTCGGCGCCTCGCCATCAAGGATCTCGAGCCGCTCCGCCCGTGCCAGGCGCTTCACCAGGTCGCCGAACTGCCGGATGCGCTCCCCGGTCGCCGCCGACGCATCGCGCACCAGCAACGTGACCAGCGGGCCGGGCGCGATGTTCATCTCGGCCCGCAGCGCGCGCACTTCGGTCACCAGGCGGATGACCCAGCCGAGGTCGGCATCGATCTTCGCGTCCATCAGGCTGTCCGGATAGTCCGGCCAATGGGCGGATATCAGGTGTTCGCGCCGCTCGCCGCGTACCTGCTCCCACAATTCCTCGGTGATGAAGGGCATGAAGGGATGCAGCAGATGCAGCATCTGGCCGAGCACCCAGGCGGTGGTGGCGCGCGTCTCCGCCTTGCCGGCTTCGTCGGCGTCGCCCTGCAACAGCGGCTTGGTGAACTCGACATACCAGTCGCAGAACTCGCCCCAGATGAAGTGATAGAGCGCGCCGGCCGCGT
>DASZQC010000036.1:0-13146 GCA_035549815.1 Dongiaceae bacterium | reverse complement strand
CCGCTGGGCCTGATGATCCGCCGGTTCTGCGCGCCGGTGCTCGACCTTGAGAAGCTGGCGAGCGGCGAGGCCTACGTAGCGCGGCGCCTGGAGCTGGGCGCGGCGGAGGTCAATCGGCGGTTCCTCACCGCCTGCGGGTTGGACGCGCTATTGGTCGATACCGGCCATCGCTCCAACGCCATCATGACGTTCCAGGAGATGGGCAAGGTCTCGAGCAAGCCGACGCACGAAGTGGTGCGCATCGAGGCGGTGGCGGAGGAGGTGGCGAAGAGCGGCGTTAGCGCCGCCGATTTCCCCGACGTGTTCGCCGCCGAGCTGGAGAAGCGCGCGGCTGACGCGGTCGGCCTGAAGACCATCGTCGCCTATCGCGTCACTTTCGCCATCGACCAGACCGCGCCCGGCAAGCAGCAGGTCGTCGGCGCCGCCGGCGACTGGTTCCGCAAGGCGGTGGAAACCAAGCGCTGGCGCCTGGAGAATAGCGTCATCATCCGCTATGGCCTGTGGGTCGGCGCGGAGCTGTGCCGCAAGCGCAAGTTTCCGATGCAGGTCCATGTCGGCTTCGGCGATCCGGACATCTATATGCACGCCTGCGACCCGACGCATTTCACCGATTTCATCGCCGCGATGGAGAAGTGGCAGGTGCCCATCACCCTGCTGCACTGCTATCCGTTCCAGCGCGAGGCGGCGTGGCTGTCGGAGATTTTCCAGAACGTCTACTACGATGTCGGCGCGGTGCTGAACTATACTGGCGCCATGTCGGGCGACATCCTGGGCGAGGCGCTGGAGATGGGCAAGTTCTCCAAGCAGCTTTATTCGTCGGACGCCTTCGGCCTGTCGGAGCTCTATTACCTGGGTCAATTGCTGTTCCGCCGCGGGCTGAAGCAGAAGATGGACAAGTGGATCGCCGACGATTTCTGCGGCACCCGGGACGCCGAGGAGATCGTGCAGATGATCGGCAGCCGCAATGCGCGGCGGATTTACCCGGTAGGGTGATGAGCGCGCGGCTTGTTCCAATACTCATCCGTCATGGTCGGACTTGGTCCGGCCATCCACGAGTTCCGCCGGGCGAGAACACGTTGTTGCGGGCAAACTCGTGGATGGTCGCGCCAAGCGCGACCATGACGACCTTGTTTGAACCTTGAACGAGAATCTCTCATGACCCATCTCACGACCCGCGACGTGCCGCTGGTGCCAAGCCAGTCGGCCATCCTGTTCATCGACGTGCAGAACTTCTCCGCCCGGCGCGACGGGGCGGAGTTCAAGGACTTGCCGGATGCGGAATTCAACGCCAAGTATGGCTGGTTCTTCGCCGAGATGAAGGCGCGCATCATCCCCAATATGCAGCGCCTGCAGGCCGCCTTCCGCAAGGCCAAGGTGGAGGTGATGTACACCACCATCGAAAGCCTGACCAAGGATGGCCGCGACCGCAGCCTGGATTACAAGATCACCGGCTTCAACGTGGCCAAGGGCTCGTGGGACGGCAAGGTGATCGACGAGCTGGCGCCGGGCGATGACGAGATCGTGCTGCCCAAATCATCCTCCAGCGTGTTCGTCTCCACGCACATAGACTACATCCTGCGCAATCTCGGCGTGAAGCAACTGGTATTGAGCGGGATCGTGACCGACCAGTGCGTCGAATCCGCGATCCGCGACGCCTGCGACCTCGGCTATCTGGTGACGCAGGTCACCGATGCCTGCCTGACCTATACGCAGGAACGTCACGACAATTCGCTGCGCGCCATCAAGGGCTATTGCCGGCAGAAGACGACGGACCAGGTGATCGCGGAACTCAGCTGACGCTTTTCAGCGCCGCGGCGGTCAGATCGCCGAGGGCACGCTTCTGCGCGCCGGCGGCGTCGAAATTCGCCGGGTCCAGCCAGGTCTCGTAGGCCTTCTTCAGTTCCGGCCATTCCCGGTCGATGATGGCGAACCAGGCGGTGTCGCGGTTGCGGCCCTTGTAGATGGTCGCCTGGCGGAAGATGCCCTCGTAGGAGAAGCCATAGCGGGCGGCGGCCTTGCGCGAGGGTTCGTTCAGCGCGTCGCATTTCCATTCGTAGCGCCGGTAGTCCAATTCCTCGAACACGCGGCGCATCAGCAGGTACATGGCTTCCGTCGCGATGCGGGTGCGCTGCAGGCGCGGGGAGTAATGGATGTGGCCGGTCTCGATGACGCCGAACTTGGGGTCGATACGCAGGAAGCTGGCGACGCCGACGGCCTGGCCGCTCGATTTGTCGATAATGGTGTGGAACAAGGGATCGTCGCCCAGGCAGGTTGCCTTCATCCAGGCGCGATATTCCGGCAGGGTGCCGAACGGGCCGTAGGCCATATAGGTCCAGGAGCGGCCGTCCTGGTCGTCGGAGATCGCCTCGAACAATTGCGCGGCATGGCGGTCGGGGTCGATCGGCTCGATCCGGCAATAGCGCCCTTCAATGGGTGTGCGCGGCGGCGGCGCCACCGGTTTCCAGTTCGGCACCGGATAGCCGATCGGCTGACCCAGGGAATTCACCTTGTTCTGCATGCGGCCCCCACGCGGATGATTCGCGGGCATCATAGGCGGTTTCAGTTCAGCCGCCAGATCAGGAAGTTCAGCACTCCGGCGAAACTGACCCAGGCGAGATAGGGAATCAGGAGCCAGCCCGCCCGCCGGTCGATGCGCCAGAAGGCAATCAAGGTCCCGGCGATGGCGGTCCAAAGCAGGAGCAACCACGCGAAGGCGCCGCCGATCAGGTGCAATCCGAAGAACAGGCAACTCCAACCGAGATTGAGGGCGAGCTGGGCAAAGAAGAAGGACATCGCCAGCCGTCGCTCGTAACCCGCGCCGCGCCGCCACACCACGGCGGCGGCCAAGGCCATCAGAATGTAGAGCGCGGTCCAGACCGGGCCGAAGATCCAGTCGGGCGGGTTGATCGCAGGTTTGGCCAGGGCGCGATACCAAGTGTCGACCGAGGCCGCCGTCACCGCGCCGCCAATACCGGCGACGACGAATACGATGGCCAGCAGAATGCCCAAAGGCAGCCAAAAGCGGGGTCGTTCCTGTTGTTGCGAGGTGATATTGAGATTCATACCCATGTTCCTTGGCCAAGGCTTCATACGGACGACGGTTGCGGCAGGATCAATCCTGAAAAGTACTGTAAATTGAATTGCCTATGAAGATCGGTGAATCTCGCGTGCCAGCATGCTGACTGGGGCCGACAGCTACGAGAGCCTGTGCGGCGCGTTCCGCTGGGACGTGCCGGACTTCTACAATATCGGTGTCGATGTCTGCGACCGCTGGGCGGCGCGGGAGCCGGACCGGGTGGCGTTGACCTTCGTCACCGAGGCCGGCGCGGCGCGCGACTATACCTATGGCGCGCTGCGCAACGGGTCGAACCTGCTTGCCAACCTGCTGCGCGCGCTGGGCGTCCAACGCGGCGATCGGGTCGCGGTGCTGCTGCCGCAGGCACCGGAAACCGCCATCGGCCACATCGCCATCTACAAAATGGGCGCCATCGCCGTGCCCTTGTTCGGCCTGTTCGGGCCGGAAGCGCTGCAATACCGCCTGAAGGATTCCGGCGCGAAGGCGGTGCTGACCAATCGCGAGGGCGCGGCGAAGCTGGCGGAGCTCCGGCCGATGCTGCCGGAGCTGCGGCATGTCATCTGCTGCGACGGCGCGGCGCCGGGCTGCCTGGAGCTGATCCAGGCGCTACGCGACCAATCGGAAGACTTCACGCCGGTCGCGACCCGCGCCGACGACCCGGCTTTGATCATCTACACCTCCGGCACCACTGGTCAGCCGAAGGGCGCCCTGCATGCCCATCGCGTGCTGCTGGGCCATCTGCCGGGCGTGGAGATGAGCCACGACCTGCTGCCGCAACCGGGCGACCGGATATGGACTCCGGCGGACTGGGCCTGGATCGGCGGCCTGCTCGACGTGCTGCTGCCGGCGTTGCATCACGGCGTGCCGGTGGTGGCGCGGCGGTTCCAGAAATTCACCGGCGAGGCGGCGTTCCAACTGATCCAGGATTTCGGCATCCGCAACGCCTTCCTGCCGCCCACCGCCTTGAAGATGATGCGGGCGGTGGAAGATCCTGAGCGGCGCTGGAAGCTGAATCTGCGCTCCGTCGCCAGTGGCGGCGAGACCCTGGGCGCCGAGCTGATCGAATGGGGCCGGCGCGCCTTCGGCCTCACCATCAACGAGTTCTATGGCCAGACCGAGTGCAACATGATCGTCTCCTCCTGCGCGCGGGTGATGCCGGCGCGGCCGGGCATCATGGGGCGCGCCGTGCCGGGCCATATCCTGGCGATCGTCGACGCGCAGGGCAGGGAGTTGTCGCGTGGCGAACAGGGCAATGTCGCGGTGCGGAAACCCGATCCGGTGATGTTCCTGGAATATTGGAACAACACGGACGCGACCGCGGCGAAGTTCGCCGGCGACTGGCTGCTGACCGGCGATACCGGCGCAATGGACGCGGCGGGATGGATCAAGTTCGTCGGCCGCGACGACGACGTGATCACCTCCGCCGGCTATCGCATCGGGCCGGGCGAGATCGAGGATTGCCTGCTCGGCCACCCGGCGGTGCGCATGGCCGGGGTCGTGGGCAAGCCGGACGCCGAACGCACCGAAATCGTGAAGGCTTACATCGTGCTGAAGGAGGGCGTGGCGCCGGGCGAGGCGCTGGCGCGCGACATCCAGCAGCATGTGAAGTCGCGCCTCGCCGCGCACGAATATCCGCGCGAGGTCGCGTTCGTGCGCGACCTGCCGATGACCGCAACGGGGAAGATCATCCGCCGCGAGTTGCGGGTCCGGGCCGCTGCGGAAGCGGCGGCGGCTGGAGCCGCCGCCGGTCCGGCCTAGACCACGCTTTAGTTCAACAGCTCGATCGCGGCCACTTCGAGCACGTCGAGGATCAGGTTGCTGGCGCGCTGGATCAGCAGCACGCGGTTGTCGACGATCACATAGCCATAGTGCGGATCGAGCCGCGGCAGTTGCACCAACAGGTCCTGCGGCAGGCCGCGATATTCGAGGCCGGGCGGCAAATGCCCGTTGCGCGCAAGCTGTTTGGCGAGGCCGGGAGGGAGCGTGCCCTTCTTGGCAAGTCCGGGCGGCAAGCCCTTGGGTTTCTTTTTCTTGCCCTTTCCGTAGGCGCGGCCCTCGTCGCTGTCCTCCCACGCGCGCAACTGGCGCTCGTAGTAGTCGCGTATCAGCCGCTTCTCGAGTTCGCCGATGAAGATGTCGACCGTGTCCTGCGCCACGGCAGGGGAAGGGGCAGCCATGCCGAGGCCTGCGCTCGAGAGCAGGCCCGCGGCGCCGAGCAGCAGAAACTGCCGCCGGCGGAGGTGAGGCATCATGATTCTTATATGTCCCGTTTGTGATCCCCGAGCGGCCTGAACATGCGGCGGCGGCGCGGGGATTTCAAACGACAAAAGTGTGAGCGCCCGGCAGGTGCTCCCGCCGGGCGCTCAGCTTGGAAATCAGACGCAGGTCGGTGCGCGTTAGTACGTCGGCTCGCCGGGCGTGCCGGGCGGCAGGTTGTCGACCGTCGGCTCCTGCGGGATCGGGCCGGCAGCGCCGCCGCTGCCACCGCCGCCACCCCCGCCGCCGCCGATGCCGGTCGTCGTGCGGCCGGTGCCGGGCACGGGCGTGCAGCGATCGGTGCTGCAGGCGAACAGGCCTTCGGTGATGTTGGCGCCGTCAGGGCGATAGACCGAGACTTCGCTGCTGCGATTCTTGGCGCTGACGACGATCTGGGTGTCGAGCGCGATGTTGTCTTCATTCATGACCAGCAGCCGCGTCACGCCCGGCAGCTTGCCGATGATGACCAGGCGATCGGGCGCCTGGACGGTCACGTCCGCGATCAGCGGGTTGGCGATGACGACGTCGGTGGCCGGCGCGTCGAGCTTCAGCAGGTAGGCGCCGCTCCATTCCACGTTGAGCGAGCCGGCCTGGGAAAAGCGGACCACCCCCAGGGTCAGTCCGGCGGCCAAAACAACTGGCCAGGTCAATCTGAGCAGGTTCATTGGCGACCTCGTGTAAACCAATTGTTCATTATGTTCCGCGATGCTGAACGTCGAAGTGGAAGTAGCGGTGGAAGTCAGTCCACCAGAACATTCTGAACGTTCCGTTAACGCGGTGGGTACCGCCAGAGTGAGGGGAAATATGGTCCGATCCAGGAAATCATTTGCCATGAGGCAGTTGCTGGCCAGCGTGGCGATCTGTGTCCTGGCTGCCGGATGCGCCACGCAAGGGGCCCCCGCGCCACAGGAAAAGAAGGTCGCCGACGTCGAGCCGACCATTCGCCAGGCGGCGCTGCTGGCCGAGCGCAACGGCAATTACGGCGAAGCGGCCCAGCATTATGCGGCGCTGCGCAACCGCCATCCCGACGACCCGGCGATCCGGATGTCGCTGGCCCGCAACCTGCGCTTTTCCGGCAACGCCCAGCAAGCGATCGGCTTGTTGAACAGCTACGGCGCGTCGACCTCCAACGACGCGATCGTGCTGCTGGAACTGGGCAAGGCCTACCTGGCCGCCGACCAGCTCAACCTGGCCAAGCCGACCCTGGAAAAGGCCAAGCTTTCGGCCCCGCTCAACTGGGAGATCCTGTCGGCCCTGGGCGTGGTCTACGACTACGAAGGCAAATACGACCTGGCGCAGGAGCAGTATGACGCGGCCCTGTTCCTGGTCCCGGACAACGCCACCATCCTCAACAACAAGGCCCTGTCCCTGGCCCAGGAAGGCCAGTTGGACGAGGCCGTGGCGACCATGGAAATGGCCATCGATTCACCCCAGGCCGGCGCCCAGACGCGCCAGAACCTGGCGCTGCTGATGGCCCTCAAGGGCGACGCACAGGCCGCCGAGCGGCTTGCCCGCAAGGACCTGCCGCCGACCATGGCCGATGCCAACGCCGAGTATTACCGCTCTATCGCGGGCCAAGGGGCGATGAGCGCGCCGCCGCCGGTGACCAGCGGCACCGATGACATGCCCGCCGAGTAGCGGGCCGCGCTTGTCGGAAAAACGGCCCCGCGAGGGGCCGTTTTCAATTTATCACAGCTAGCGCGCCTTTAGCTCAATTGCGAGCTTTGCCGTGCCGATGTTGTTCTCGTAGAACCAGGGATATCCGAACAGCACGGCGTCGTTGACATACAGCAGCAGCTCGCCGTCCGCATCGGCGGTGAAGTCCGCCTGCCAGGTCGCCCGGCCGTTCAAGCCGATGCCTTGCACCGGCCGTAATTCAAGCTTCTCGCTGTTGAGGCCCGTGCTGCCGATCTTCGCCATGATCGCGAACCAGTCGACGGAGATGTGGCGGCGCAAGGGCACCGACAGTTTCATGACCGCCCACGACCCGAAATCCGGATAGGCGAGCCCTTCGGGGCTCGCCGGGATTGATTTGTCGAGCCAATCGCCTTCGGGGCTGAGCAGGATCAGATAGGTCTCGCCCTTTGCGACGGTGATCCCGGTCGCGTGGCACGGTTCGTTCAAGGACATCGAGGTTGCGGATGTCGAGGGCTCTCCCTTGCAGATGAAGCCGAGGCTGTCGGACAAGCCGGTCAGGGCCCAGGTCGCGACGCACAGAGCCAGGACGACATAGGCCGCGCCAAAGACCCACGGCACGATCTTGTATTTGATGACGCGACGGCGGCGGTCGGAGCGCCAGCCGCTCTCAATTTGATTGAGCCGGCCGGATGAAAGAGCGCTGCCGACGTCCGGCCCGCCGCGCAGGGACTGGCTCCAGATCTGATACATGAGCGAGCGCATGGTGCGTTCGCGTCGCGCGCCCCGCCAGCCGAGGAACAGGGCCAACGCCAGTAGACCGACCAGGAGGACCGGGTTGGTGCGATAGAAATCGAGCCAGCCCGACATGAAGTCCGGCAGGAACGCGGCCAGCAGGCCGGGGACCATGTGGGCGATATCCGTCCAACTGCCCCAATCGATCCAGCTCGTCTCGCCAAACCAGGGCAACAGGAGCGTGCCCACCGTCACCGCAAGGGTGGCGAGGTAGAGCCATCTGCGCTGCCAGACGAGGTCCCACAGCCGGTCCTGCAACTGGCATCGCACCTTGGCCTTTTCGGGCGTCTCTTGTCCGTCCGTGGCGGCGACGCCGGGGACGATCCGGCCGTCATCGAGCACCACGTCATAGTCGAGGGGCAGGGTGAGCGGCGCGTAGGAGTCCGTCCCGTTGCGCAGCCGCTTGAACACGCTTTCGTGGATTTTCGGACGCTCGATGTAAACCGCGTAGTCCTTGCCGTCGCGGTTGAGGTCGCGGGACAGGTCGCGAATCGAGCGCGGCATATAGCGGTACAGCGCCGACAGGCCGCCGCGGGGATTGTAGATCTTGCCGAACTCGTCCGCCTCGTCGAAGGCGAACTTCCGGTAGTCGGCATTGAAGACCAGGCCGTTGCCGCGTTCCGCCTGCAGGATCATCCATTTCAGGGAGACATAGGACAGCGAATCGTCCGGATAGCCGCCGCCGAGATTCGAATGCGCGCCGGCGAACCAGACCTGCGTGATGCGCTCCTCCTCGATCAGCTTCGCCGGCGGCTGGCCTTTCTCGGTCCACAGGACCGGGTGGAAGGTCTGCCGCTCGTCGTCGATCGACAGCGCGTGGTAGGCATCCAGCACCTTGCTGGACAGCTCGCGATCGCGCATCGACAGGGGCAGCACCAGATAGTCCCAGGCGATGCGCATCTCCTCGATCGGGAAGCCGTAGGCGTCGACCGTGTCCCACAGGCCCATGAACTTGATCGTCACGTTGTGCTGCTTGGTCTCGGTCGGGATGGTGCGGCCGAAACGGCCGTATTTCTTGCGATACTCATCCCACTCCACCTTGACCCGGTCTTCCAGATCCGGCCCCGGGGGAATGATGCCGCGGGCCGCGATCAAGCCGCCGAGGATGCGGATGGTGAAGGCGCCGCGGCTGAAGCCAAACATGTAAATGTCGTCGTTGGCCTGATAGTTGCGGCACAGGAACGTGTAGATGTCGCGCACGTTGCGGGCGAGACCGAAACCGACCGCGCCGCCCAGCAGCGCCAGCGGCTTCCAGGACGACGTGCCGACGCCGTCATCGTAGTAGGCGATCTGGTCCGGCGTCCGCTCGAGCGCCTGGTAGAGGCGCCAGACATTGGTCTTCTGCAGTCGCGCGGCGCTGTTCCCAGTGCCATCCGAGAACAGTACGATTTTCTTCGGCATGACGACCCCCAATATCCACGGCCAGCGCAAGCGGCGCGTCGGCAAGATCAAATACGGTGGGTGCGGGCGGCGACTCGTGATCCCCCGGCGCCCCCGGACAATATCAAAGAAGTGTGGGCCAATCGGCGGACGCTGGCAAGCCGGCGCGGTCGGCGCGCGCCGGTTTCCTCTACCAGGGGTCGTGGGCCGGGGCGGCTAGTCCGCGACGAACAGGGCGATGACCTGGATGGCCGCCGGGCCGACGATGACGACGAACAGCACCGGCAGGAAGAAGATGATCATCGGCACGGTCAACTGCGCCGGCAGCGCCGCCGCCTTGCGTTCGGCGGTCGACATGCGGGCGTCGCGGTTCTCCTGCGCCAGGACGCGCAAGCCGTTGGCGATCGGGGTGCCGTAGCGCTCCGACTGCAGCAGGGTGGTCGCCAGCGCCTTGAAGGCGGCCATGCCGGTGCGCTCATGCAGGTTCTCGAAGGCCTGCCGGCGGTCGCTGAGGAACGCCAGCTCGGCGGCGGTCAGGCCCATCTCCTCGGCCATCTCGGCGGAAGTGTCGGCCATCTGGTCGGTCACCTTGTTGAAGGCGGCCTCGATCGACATGCCGGATTCGACGCAGATGACGATCAGGTCGAGGGCGTCGGGATAAGCGCGCTGCAGGGCCTTCTGCCGCTTGGTGATCTGGTTCTTCAGCAGGATCTGCGGCATCAGGTAGCCGAAGGCGCCGACCGCGGCGACCACGATCAGGCGCACGCCGATCGGCTTGTCCGGGAAGACGATCCAGGCGTAGAGCAGCGCGACGATGACCAGGATCGCCGGGATCGCCATGCGCATAAACAGATAGTTGGCGACGGCCGACGGGCCGCGCTTGCCGGCGCGGGCGAGTTGGATGCGCAGATCCTTGGCGTCGAGCAGGTCGCGCATGCTGACGCCGCGCAGGAAAAAGGCCTTCAGGCCCTTGCCGGAGCTGACCTGCAGGAGGTTGCGGGTCTGGAACGAGCTCTGCTGCGTTTGCGACAACTGGCGCCGGCGCTCCCGGACCGAGCGCAGGCGCGCCTCGAAGCGTTCGCCGCGCATGAAGGGCAAGGCGAGGGCGGCGACCGTCGCGAGGGTGGCCGCGAACACGATCAGGATGATGATGCTGTTGAGGTTGAACCCGCCGCCGAAATCGATGCCCAATTGTTCCATGGCTGCGACTCTAGATCTCGAAGTTGATCATTTTGCGCATGACCATAACGCCCGTGCCCATGACGCAGAAGCCGGCGAACACCAGCCAGTTGCCGGCGCTGGTCGTGAACAGGATCGCGATATAGTCAGGCGCGATGAAGGTCAGGATGCCGCCGACGGCGAAGGGCAGGGAGCCGATGATGCCGGCGGAGGATTTCGCTTCGCTGGACAGGGCGCGGATCTTGTCGCGCATCCGTTTGCGGTCGCGCAGGATGCCGGCCAGCTTCGCGAGCGTCTCCGCGAGGTTGCCGCCGGTGGTCTGCTGGGTGACCAGGACGATGGAGAAGAACCGAGCCTCGTTGCTCGGCACGCGGCTGGTGAACCGGTTCATCACCTCTTCCAGGGTCAGGCCGATCGCGAGGCCCTCGGTGATCGTGCGGAATTCGGCGCCGATCGGATCCGGCATTTCGCGGCCGACGATGCCGAGACATTCGCTGACGGTCATGCCGGTGCGCACGCCGCGCACGATCAGGTCGATCGCCTCGGCGAAGTTCGAGGTGAACTTGTTGATCCGGCGGTTGACCATGCGATTGAGGATGAAGCGCGGCATGCCGAGCAGGCCGACGACGAAGGCCAGCAGCGCGACATAGGGAGGCAGGCCGAACGGCAGCACCAGGAGCGCGCAGATCACGCCGCTGACGACGCTCCACATATAGAAGCGCTTGGGCGAGGTCTTCAAGCCGGCCTGGATCAGCTTCTCGCGCAGTTTGTAGCCGCGCTGGCGGGACTTGATCTGTTCCGCCGCCTTCAGCTTGGCCTCGATGTCCTTGCGCTTCATGCCGGCCTGGGCGCCCTTGCCGCCCTTGTCGCGGCCGCCGAGCACCACGCCGCCGTCGCCGACGTTCTTCAGGCGCCGCTCCAACCGCGCGCGGGGCCCATAGAGGCTGTTGACCAGCCCGATGCCGACAATGGCGACGGCCAGCAGCAGCACCAGGACGGCCGCCAGGATCATCGGGTCAAGATTTGCCAGACGCTCAGTCAACGTCCTCTCCCATGATGTCGGCCAGTTCGCGTTCCTTGCCGAAATACTTGGCCTGATCCCAGAAGGCGGGACGCAGGCCGGTGAACTTGTGACGGCCGACGATGCGGCCGGAGGCGTCTTCGCCCTGGATCTCGTAGACGAACAGATCCTGCAGGGTGACCACGTCGCCTTCCATGCCGATGATCTCGGTCACGTGGGTGATCTTGCGCGAGCCGTCGCGCAGGCGCGCGGCCTGCACGATGATGTTGACCGCGCCGGTGATCTGCTCGCGGACCGTCTTGGCCGGCAGGTTGTAGCCGCCCATCGCGATCATGTTCTCCATGCGCGAGATGCATTCGCGCGGGTTGTTCGCGTGGATGGTGCCCATGGAGCCGTCATGGCCGGTGTTCATGGCCTGCAGCAGGTCGAATGCCTCGGGTCCGCGGACCTCGCCGACGATGATGCGCTCGGGACGCATACGCAGGCAGTTGCGCACCAGGTCGCGCATGGTCACCTGGCCGACGCCTTCCAGGTTGGGCGGCCGGGTTTCCAGGCGCACCACGTGCGGCTGCTGGAGCTGGAGCTCCGCGGCGTCCTCGCAGGTGATGATGCGCTCGCCTTTGTCGATGAACTGCGTCAAGCAGTTGAGCAGGGTGGTCTTGCCCGAGCCGGTGCCGCCGGAGACGATGGTGTTCAGCCGGCAATGGCCGATGATCTGCAGCAGCTTGGCGCCGTTGGGCGAGACCGAGCCGAAATTCATCAGCTTGTCGAGGGTCAGGCGGTCGCGCTTGAACTTACGAATGGTGAGCGCGCAGCCGTCCAGCGACAGCGGCGGGGCGATGACGTTGACGCGGGAGCCGTCGGCGAGACGCGCGTCGCAGATCGGGCTGGCTTCGTCGACGCGCCGGCCGACGGCCGAGACGATGCGCTGACAGATGTTCATCAGCTGCTGCTGGTCGCGGAACTTGATGTCGGTCAGCTCGATCTTGCCGTTGGCCTCGATATAGACCTTGTCGGGGCCGTTCACCATGATATCGGCGATGTCGTCGCGGGCGATCAGCGGCTCCAGCGGGCCGAGACCGAGAACGTCGTTGCAGATATCGGTGATGAGGAGCTGCTGCTCCGCCGCGCTGATCACCAGGTTGCGGAGGTTGATGATTTCCGCAACGACTTCGGCGATCGCTTCGCGAACCGACTTGTGGTCGAGCTTGGCGAGCTCGGCCAGGTCGACCGTCGAGATCAGGTCGTTGAAGACGTTCTGCTTGATTTCCTGCAGACGGCTGTCGAGCTCTCCGGCGCGGTTGGAGGGCTTTCTGGCCGGTGTCGCGACGTCAGGCACCGACGGCGCCGCGGCCGCCGCGGGCACGTTGGTCTGGGGCGAAGCCTGTGTCGGTGGCGACGAGCGACGGCCGAACATACCCGGCTAACTTTCTTTAGGCGGTTTTCGCCTGCGGCTTGCGAAACATGCCGGCCATGGAGAACTTCTTCTTCTCCGGCCTGCCCTTCACGCTGCCGCGCGCGCCCAGCTTCATCGCGAGGTCGGTAAAGGTGCCGACCAGCTTGTGCGACTTGAACCGTTCGCCGATCATCTTGCCGTCGTTCGAGGCCTCGATGAAGACCACCGGATCGAACGGAATGTTGGCGATCGGCTGCACGCCGAGCGTGTTGGAGATGTCCTTGGGCAGCAGCTTGGTCCGCTTCGCCAAGTCGGATTTGTTGATGATCAGGCGGGCCGCGCGGCTCTCGCCGCGCTTGCCGCTCAGGAAATCGAGCAGGTTGCGCGCGTCGCGGATGTTGGCGATGT
>DASZQC010000035.1:0-4346 GCA_035549815.1 Dongiaceae bacterium | reverse complement strand
TTCCTGTGGATGGTCTTCGGCATGCCGATCGGCCACGCCATGCTGATGGCCGGCATTGTCTATCTGCTGCTGACGGGCCAGGACCTGGCCATTGTCGCCTCGCAGAGCCTGAACGGCATGTTCTCAAGCTTCGTGCTGATGTCGGTGCCGCTGTTCATCCTCTCCGCCGACATCATGAATGCCAGCAAGATCACCGATCGGTTGTTCGAGTTCGCCAATTTGCTGGTCGGCCGTTTGCGCGGCGGCCTGGCGCACGTCAACGTCGTGGCGAGCGTCATCTTTTCCGGCATGAGCGGCAGTGCGCTGGCGGATGCCGCCGGCCCCGGCAAGCTGGAAGTCGATATGATGGTGAAGGCCGGCTACAAGCCCGGCTTCGCCGCCGCCGTCAGCACGACCTCAGCCATCGTCGGGCCGATCATTCCGCCCTCGATCCCGATGGTGCTCTACGGCGTCGTCTCCAACACCTCCATCGGTTATCTGTTTATGGCCGGCGTCATTCCCGGCCTGCTGCTGTCCCTGGCGCAGATGGGCGTGATCGCCGTGCAGGCCCGGCGGCGCAACTTTCCGGTGCTGCCGCGCCCGACCCGGACACACGCGATCGAGACCGTGAAGACCACCCTGCCGGCCCTGTTCCTGCCGGTGATCCTGCTGGGTGGCATCTATAGCGGCGCGGTGACCCCGACCGAGGCCGCCGCCGTCGCCGCCGCTTATGCATTGGTCCTGGCGCTGTTCTGGTATCGCAGCCTGCCGCTGCGCAAGCTGGTGGATGTGCTGATCGAATCCTCGCGCTCTACCGCGATTGTCGCCGTCACTATTGCAGGCGCGCTGGTGATGAACTGGGTGGTCGCATCGGAGCAGATTCCGGATGCGCTCGGTTCCTGGATGATCTCGCTCGACATGTCGCCGGCGATGTTCCTGCTGGCGGTCAACATCCTGTTCCTGATCCTGGGCTGCTTCCTCGACACGTTGCTCATGCTGCTGGTGCTGGTGCCGATCCTGATGCCGGCGGTCGTCGGTCTGGGCATCGACCCGGTGCATTTCGGGGTCACCATCATCATCAACATGATGATCGGTCTGGTGACGCCGCCGATGGGCCAGTTGATGTTCCTGATCTCCGGGGTCTCCGGCATTCCGGTGGGCGCCATCATCCGCGAGGTCTGGCCGTTCCTCCTGGTCCTGATCGCCCTGCTGTTTGTCCTCGTTTATGTCCCGCAATTGACGCTTTGGCTGCCGGAGCTGCTGGGCTACCAGCCGCTCCAGCTGCCGCAATAGGAGATTTTGATGCCTGCCATGAAGGATATGGTGAACGGCGTTCCGCGCTATCGCCACTTCATCAACGGTCAGTGGACCGATTCCACCGTCAAGGAATGGATCGAGGTGGAGAACCCGGCGACCGGCGCCGTGATCGCCACCGTGCCGAAGGGCAGCGCCGACGACGCCGACCGCGCGCTGGTGGCCGCCGCCGCGGCGCAGCCGGCCTGGGAGGCGCTGCCGCCGATCGAACGCGCCAAGCTGCTGACCGGTCTTGCCCGCCTGATCCTGGAGAATCGCGACCGGCTGGCGCGGCTGGTGGTGGCGGAGCAGGGCAAGCCGCTGACCGAGGCGCGCGGCGAGATCGAGGGCACGGCGCTCTATCTCACCTATGCGGCGGAAGAGGCGCGGCGCATCACCGGCGACATCATTCCGTCGGACAATGCCGACGAGCAGGTCTGGATCCAGCGTGTCGCCCATGGCGTCGTCGTCGGTCTGACCGCCTGGAACTATCCGGCGGCGCTGACCACGCGCAAGATGGGCCCGGCCTTGCTGGCGGGCAACACCATCGTCATCAAGTCGCATGAGGGCACGCCGCTCTCGGCGTTCGAGATCGCCCAGCTCTCCACCCAGCTCGACTTCCCGCCCGGCGTCATCAACGTGGTGAGCGGCACGGGCGAGGGCCTGGGCGCGGCTCTGGTGAAGCATCCGATCCCACGTTTGATCACGCTGACGGGCAGCGTGCGCGCGGGCAAGGAGATATTCCGCGCCTCCGCCGACGACCTGAAGATCCTGCGCCTGGAACTGGGCGGCAAGGCGCCCTTCATCGTCGCCGAGGATGCCGATATCGGCGCCGCGGTGAAGGCGGCCATCGCCTCGCGCTTCGAGAATTGCGGCCAGATCTGCATCTGCAACGAGCGCATGTATGTGCATGAGCGCATCGCCGACGAGTTCACCGAGAAGTTCGTGCGCGCGGTGAAGGCGCTGAAGGTCGGCGACCCGCTGCAGATGGTCGATGTCGGCCCGAAATTCAGCGCCGCCGAATTGGACAAGGTGGAGCGCATGGTGCAGGCGGCGACCAAGGCCGGCGCCAAGGTGCTGGCCGGCGGCAACCGCCTGACCGAGGGCGAGTTCGCCAAGGGCCATTGGTTCGAGCCGACGGTGCTGACCGCGACCGACAACCGCATGGGCATCATGCAGGACGAGGTCTTCGGCCCGGTCATCCCGCTGATGACGGTGACGGATTTCGACGAGGGGCTGCGTCTGGCGAACGAATCCCGCTACGGCCTCTCGGCCTATGTCTTCACCAAGGATATGCGCCGCCTGATGCGTCTGGTGCGGGAGCTGAAATTCGGCGAAATCTATGTCAATCGGCCGGGCGGCGATGCCGTCCATGCGCACCACGCGGGCCTGCGCCATAGCGGAATCGGCGGCGAAGATGGAAAATACGGGCTGGACGCCTATTTCCAGAAGAAGACCATCTATGTGAACTACGCGTGATATAGTCGCGCGGCGTTTGCGAGAGGAGCCGACGATGACCGACCGGAGCAACCAGCCGCCGGTGCTGCAACTGAACCCGGCCGATCCGCTGGTCGTTGCGACGCGGGACCTGAGGCCGGGCGAGGAGATCGGATTGGCCGGCGTCACGCCGGTGGAGCCGATCGGCCGGGGCCACAAGCTGGCGGTGAAGCCGATTGCCAGCGGCACGCCGGTCCGCAAGCTGGGCCAGATCATCGGCATGGCGACCAAGGAGATCGCGCCCGGCCAGCACATCCACGTGCACAATGTCGAGTTCCGCCCCAGCGCCGCCGATCACAGCATCGGCGCGCATCGCAGCAACCTGCCGGTGCTGCCGGAGAGCGAGGCGGCGACCTTCGAGGGAATCGTCCGCACCGACGGCTCGGTGGCGACCCGCAATTATATCGGCGTGCTGACCACGGTGAATTGCTCCGCCCAGGTGGCGCGCATGATTTCCGACCATTTCCGCATGTCGGGCGAGCTGAAGGATTATCCCAACGTCGACGGAATCGTGGCGCTGACCCACAAGAGCGGCTGCGCCGGCGGCGAGGACACGGAGGGCAATTACGTCCTGCGCCGCACGGTGGCGGGCTATGCCCGGCACCCGAATTTCGCCGCCGTGCTGATCGTCGGGCTGGGCTGCGAATCCAACCAATTGCCCAAGCTGGTGGCGGAAGAGCACCTACAGACCGGGCCACGGCTCCACACCCTGGTGATCCAGGAGACCGGCGGCACCAAGAAGACGGTCGATGCCGGCATCGACTACATCCGCAAGCTGCTGCCCGAAGCCAACAAGGTGAAGCGGCAGACTTTGCCGGCGAAGCACCTGATCCTGGGCCTGCAATGCGGCGGGTCGGACGGATTCTCGGCCATCACCGCCAATCCGGCTCTGGGCGTTGCCGCCGATCTGCTGGTGCGCAACGGTGGCACGGCGATCCTCAGCGAGACGCCGGAAATCTATGGCGCCGAGCACATGCTGCTGGGCCGCGCGGTCAGCCAGGAAGTGGGGCAGAAGCTGCTCGACCTGCTGCGCTGGTGGGAGGCCTATGCCGAACGGAACAGCGAATCCCTCGACAACAACCCGTCGCCCGGCAACAAGGCCGGCGGCCTGACCACCATCCTGGAGAAGTCGCTGGGGGCCGCCGCCAAGGGCGGACGCAGCGACCTGGTCGATGTCTACAAATACGCCGAGCCGGTCACCAAGCGCGGCTTCGTGTTCATGGACACGCCGGGTTATGACCCGGTCTCCGTCACCGGCCAGGTGGCGGGCGGCGCCAACATGATCTGCTTCACGACAGGGCGCGGCTCCTGCTTCGGCTGCAAGCCGGCGCCGAGCCTGAAGCTCGCCACCAACACGCCGATGTACAACCGCATGGCCGACGACATGGACATCAATTGCGGCGCCATCCTGGATGGCGGTGCGACCGTCGAGGAGATGGGCGAGCAGATCTTCCAGCTGATCCTGAAGACCGCCTCCGGCCAGCGCTCCAAGAGCGAGCTGCTCGGCTATGGCGAGGACGAGTTCGCCCCCTGGCACCTGGGCGCGACACTCTGAGCCGGATGGAATGGCCGGAGCG
>DASZQC010000034.1:0-3585 GCA_035549815.1 Dongiaceae bacterium | reverse complement strand
ACAATCAAATGCCGCAATGGCTCCATAAGCCGTCAGCATAAAGGAGCGCACGCGGACGCGCTCTGTCTTACGCGCTCATGCAGTGCGGCGCCAGAAATCCCCGTTTGCCGATTCCACGCGCGCCGCGACCGATGCGCGCAGCGTGCAATTTACGTGATCTTAAGTGGTACTGATGCACATAGGCGGAGAAAAGGCAGACCAATTCGCCTTTTTGAGCGGCCAGCCAAAAGCGCGCAAAGGAATCAGGGGAAGATGTTCAAGTCCATGTCGATCCGCCAGAAGTTCATCGCCTTTGGCGGTCTGGTGGCGGTCATTGCGCTCACCATCGGCGCCATCGGTTATTGGGGCATCAGCCGCCAGACGCATGAATTGGAAGGCGTGGTGGTGACCTCGCTGGCGCTGCGCAATCACATGGAAGGCGACATGATGCATGACGCCTTGCGCGCCGACGTCTTGAACGCGCTGCACGCGGCGGCGATCGGCAAGACGGACGAGTTCGACGCCATCAAGACGGATGTTGCCGATCATGCGCAGAACTTCCGCGACCATGTCGAGGCCAACAAGCAATTGGTGCTGAACCCGGAGATCACCGCAGCCTTCGCCGATGTCGGCCCGAAGCTCGACGCCTATATCGAGGGCGCGGAAGAGCTGGTGGCCCTGGCCGAGAAGGATGCGGCCGCCGCCGAGGCGCAATCGTCTGAATTTCTGGACTTGTTCGAAGAGCTGGAGGAATCCCTCGGCAAGGTCAGCGACCTGATCGAATCCTCCGCCACGACCGCCAAGGACTCCGCTGATGCAACGGCGGGTATGGCGCGCAATGTACTGATCGGCACGATCATGGTAGCGTTTCTGGCCATGGTGGGCGCCATCGTCATGATGGTGCGGGCGATCTGTACCCCGCTCAACGGCATGACCGGCGCCATGTCGGAGCTGGCGGGCGGCAACGTCAAGATCGAGATACCCGCACGCGACCGCACGGACGAGATCGGCCGCATGGCCGCCGCCATGCAGGTGTTCAAGGACAATGCCGTGCACGCCGAGCAGTTGGCCGCCGAGCAGCGCAAGGAGCAGGAAATCAAGGCCAAGCGCGCGGAAGCGCTGGAGGTGCGGGCGCGCGTGTTCGACGAAAGCATCAGCGCCGCCTTGAAGAGCGTCGGCATGACCACCAAGGAGATGCAGTCCAGCGCCGCCGGCCTGTCGGCGACCGCCGAAGAGACCAGCCGCCAGGCGACGGTCGTTTCCGCCGCATCGGAAGAAGCCACCAGCAGCGTGCAGACGGTCGCCGCCGCGACCGAGGAATTGTCGAGCTCGATCTCCGAGATCAGCCGCCAGGTGAGCCAGTCCGCCAGCATCGCCAACAAGGCGGTGGCGGAGGCCGAGCGCACCAACGGCCAGGTGAAGAGCCTGGCCGACGCCGCCGAGAAGATCGGCGAGGTGGTGAAGCTGATCAGCGACATTGCCAACCAGACCAATCTGCTGGCGCTGAACGCCACCATCGAGGCGGCGCGCGCGGGCGAGGCCGGCAAGGGCTTCGCCGTGGTCGCGTCGGAAGTGAAGAACCTGGCGACCCAGACGGCGAAGGCGACGGAAGAGATCGGTGCTCAGATCGGCGCCATCCAAGGGGCGACGACCTCGTCGGTCACCGCCATCCAGGGCATCAGCTCCATCATCAGCGAGATCAACAACGTCGCCACGTCGATCGCCAGCGCGGTCGAGGAGCAGGGCGCTGCGACCCGAGAGATCGCCCGCAACATCCAGCAGGCGGCGGTCGGCACCCAGGAAGTGTCGTCCAACATCGGCGGTGTCACCCAGGCCGCCGGCAACACCGGCCACGCCGCCAGCCAGATGCTGAACGCGATCAGCGAACTCGCCAGGCAGTCCGACACCTTGCGCGCCGAGGTCGACAGCTTCCTCACCGACATCAAGTCGGCGTAAGCACGGCGTTCCACTCAAGCGAAAAGCGCGCCGCAAAAGACCGCAGCGCGCTTTTGATTCTTGGCCATCCAAATGACTCACTCGTCATGGCCGGGCTTGGCCCGACCATCCACGAGTTTCGATGGGCACAAACCAGTTGACGCAGACAAACTCGTGGATGCCAGGGCCAAGCCCTGGCATGACGAGATCGGCGATGTCGAGGCTATACCCTAAGCGATCGTGTCGACCTTGCCCTGGGGTGGCGCTTCTCCGCTCGGCGCCTTTGCGACGCCGACCAAAGCGGGGCGCAGCAAGCGGTCGTGGATGACGTAGCCGGCCTGCATCACCTGCACCACGGTGCCGGGCAGTTGATCGGCGGTCGGCACTTCGAACATGGCCTGGTGGAAATTGGCGTCGAACTTCTCGCCCATCGGCCAGATGCGCTTCACCTGCTGGCGCTCCAGCGCGGCGCCCAATTGCCGCTCGGTCGCCGAGACGCCTTCGTGCAAATTCTTCAGCGCCTCATCCTCGGCCAGGGC
This sequence comes from Dongiaceae bacterium, assembly GCA_035549815.1. Classification (GTDB taxonomy): domain Bacteria; phylum Pseudomonadota; class Alphaproteobacteria; order Dongiales; family Dongiaceae; genus Dongia_A. The sequence goes on along the minus strand of DASZQC010000034.1, from coordinate 1,132 downwards.
GGAGGCGGGAATCGCCTCCAGCGCGCGATGCAGATTGTCGCTCACCTGCAGCACGTCGCGGGCGAAATTGGCGATGGCGTATTTGCCGGCATCCTCGCGCTCGCGCTGCGCCCGGCGGCGCACATTCTCGGTCTCCGCCAAAGCGCGCAGCAACTGGTCCTTCAACTGGGCGGCCTCGGCGCGCGCAGCCTCCAGGTCCGAGCCGCCGGCGCCCGGGATATCCGCACCGCCATCGATCGGGGCGCTGTCGTTCGCCGCTTCGGGATGCTGATTGTTCTTCTCGTCGGTCATGTCGCGGTCCAACGTTCCACTCTCATGGATTGGTTTTGCCGTCTTTTGCGGGGCATTCGTTAGATGGTCAATGGCAAAATCCGGTCAAGGGGGCGGGAGTTCCGCCCGGCGGCCGGATTGTCGCGGGGAAACGGCCTGATTTGACTGGATTCTAGCCCAGAATCCGGCCGATCACCTTGGCCGTGTAATCCACCATGGGAATGATCCGGGCGTAATTGAGCCGGCTGGGGCCGATCACCCCGACCGCGCCCACCAATTGCCGCTGGCTGTCGCGATAGGGCGAGATGACGGCCGAGCAGCCGGCCAGCCCGAACAGCTCGCTCTGCGCGCCGATGAAGATCTGCACGCCCTCCGCCTGGTCGGCGGCGTCGAGCAGCTTCAGCAATTGCTCCTTGGTTTCCAGCGCCGAGAACAGGGCGCGCAGCCGCTCCAGGTCGCCCGCCTCCTGGACGTCGTCCAGCAGATGCGCCTGGCCGCGCACGATGAGCGCGCTGTCGTTCTTGCCGCCATCGGCCCAGGTGGCAAGGCCGGCTTCGACCACCTTGCGGGTCAGCTCGTTCAGCTCGGCGCGCTGGGCATCCAGCTCGGCGAAGATATTCTCCCGCGCCATGCCGAGGGTGCGCCCCACCAGCCGCGCGGTCAGGTAATTGGTCGCCTCCACCAGGGTCGACATGGGCAGACCGATCGGCACGTCGATCAGGCGGTTTTCCACCATGCCGCCCTCGGTCACCAGCACCACCAAGGCGCGGCCCGGCGCCAGATGCACGAACTCGATATGCTTCAGCGGCCGCTCGGTCTTCGGCGCCATGACCAGCCCGGCGCAGCGCGACAGGCCGCTGAG
>DASZQC010000033.1:0-13525 GCA_035549815.1 Dongiaceae bacterium | reverse complement strand
CCACCTGCGGCCCCTCGTCGATCGCCACGCGCAATGCCTGGAGGATCTCCCGCGCGGTGAGGCCGGCGGGATCGGGATATTTCTGCGCCGGCAGGAAGGCCGGGTCGATGACGTCGAGATCGAGCGACAGATAGAGCGCATCGACATTGCGGCAGATGCGCGCCAGCGCCTCGCGCACGCATTGCGTGATGCCCTTCTCCTCGACGTCCTGCAGGGTCCAGACGCCGATGTCGAGCTCGCGCGCCGCCTCGTGCCAGGCAAGCGAGTTGCGCGTGCCACGGATGCCGATCTCGGCGAAATTGGCGGGGTCCAAGTGGCCACCCTCGAAGCAGCGCGCCCATTGCGAGCCAGCCCAGTAGCGCGGCTCCCATGCCAGGTCGTAGTGGGAATCGAATTTCAACACCGCCAGCCTTTTCTTGTGCGCCCGTGCGACGGAACGCACGCCGACATAGGGGATGGTGTCGTCGCCGCCCAGCAGGATCAGCGCCCGGTTGCGGCCGATCAGGCGTTCGATGCGGTCGCCGGCCCTGTGCAGCATCACTTCCGGGTCGATCTCGTAATCGATGCGGATGTCGCCGCCATCGGCGACCTGCATCCAGTCGGCGATCTGGAAATCCGGCCCACGCTCCGGCATCAGGCCTCCGGAATGGTCCAGCGAATAGTAGATCGAGTTCTTGCGGATCGCGGCCGGCGCGCCGGTGGCGCCGGTGCGGGAATAGATCTCCGCCTGGTGGGTGGCCAGCGCCGGCAGGAAGCGGCGCGGATCGAGGATCTTCACGCCCTCATAAGGCAGGCCGACCACGACCACGTCGGCATCCGGCGCCTGCTCGGCATAGGGCGCCTCCATGAAGGTCGGCACGTCGTCATAGAGGATGCGCTCGACGCGCCGCACCACGCGGTACGGCGATTGCTCCGCCTTGTGAGAGGCGCGCTTGAACGCCGCCTCGATCGCCGCCTTGCCGCGCTTCGGCGCTGCCTTTGCCTTGGTTGTTTTGGAACGTGTCGCCTTCGCCGCCATCTGCTGCCCCCAATTCACGCGTGATGTGGGGATAGTGCACGGAGCCGCGGGACGTTGTCACCACCTACAAGGTAGGCGCTTAGTCCTCGCTCTTGGCACGACGACGCAGGGATGCACCGATTAGAGCCACGATGGCTCCGCCCAGGATGCAACCCAAGGGAAACGCCCAACTTGTCCCGGTGAACTGGTCGACGAGTTCCTCCAGATCAAACGGATCGACAACCCCAAACCACCACCCGCTGGCGAGGCCCGCACCCAAGGCGGCGCCATAGACCGTGCGGTTGACGTTCCAGAATTGTCCACGTTCCTCGGGCGGCGGAGCATCGAGGGGATCACGAGGCCCGCCCGTCTGCTCTCGGTCGACGGAAAGTCTCCGGTCGGGTTCGTAGAACACGCCCTACTCCACCGCCATCAACGCGCCGTCGGTGGGATCGAGATAGAGAATCTTCTTGGCGCCGCCCTGGTCGGTGGCCTGGACCACGTAGCAATTGCCAGCGCTGACCTGGACGGCACCGATGCTGGTGAAGCCATGCTGCTGTAGCATCTTCTGCACTTGGGCCGCAGGCAGCCACGTCGACTTGTCGGCATCGGTGCAGCGCAGGTCGGCGGCAACGCCCGCCTTCGCCAGCAACACAGCAGCAAACACAGCAAGCAATGGGCGCATCATGGGATCACCTTCCTTCGAACCCAGGTGAACCCGCCTAGCGTGAAAAGGTCAATGAGAATGTGGCACCGCCGGCATCGTCGGTACGCGCCAGCGCGAGCTGCGCCTTCAGGCGCTTTGCCGCCTCGGCCACGATAGCGAGGCCGAGCCCGGCCGAGCCACCGCGCGGTCCCTGCCGGAATGGCGCCGTAAGGTCGTTGAGATCGGCGGGATCGAGGCCTGGACCATGATCCGCCACGGCGACGCGCGGCGGGCCATCCGCGACCACGAGCCGCACCACCTCGCCCGCCGGCGACACGCGCAAGGCATTCTCCAGCAGGTTGCGGATGGCGCTGTCCAGCAGCACCGGATCGCCGGCGACATGCACCGGCCCGTCCGGCGCCTCCACCGCGATGTCGCGCCCCATGCGCCGCGCCATGGGATAGAGCCGCGCCGCCAGATCCTGCGCCAGGCGCGCCAGGTCGATGTCCGAGGTGGGTTGCGGGGGCGCCGATTCCGTGCGCGCCAGCTCCAGCAGAAGCTGCACCTGCCGGATCATGCGGTCGACATCCTCCTTCAACGCATTCACGTCCTCGCCTGCCGGCATGGAATCCAGCCGCGCGCGCAGGATCGCGAGCGGCGTGCGCAACTCATGCGCGGCATCGGCGTTGAACCGCTCCTGCCGCCGGTTGGCCTCGGCAAGCTGCCCGGACATCGCCTCCGCATCGCGCCGCAGTTCATCGATCGCCAGGAGGTCGCGACGCCGACGATTGAGCGAACGCCAGACCAGCAGCAGGATGGCGGCGATCGCCGCCAGAATGGTGCCGACATAGACGAAATAGCCCACGCGGGCGATACGGACCGCCTCGGACAGACTGTTGGTGGCGTCGATATAGAGCTCGAACGCGCCGACAATCTTGCCATCGCGTCGCACCGGCACATAGATCTCGGCGACCGCCGTCGTTATCGGCTCGAATCCCAGGACGTGATACTCACCGCCTGGAAGATGCAGCATTGTCAGCGGCGCATTGCTGGCGAAGACCTCGTCGACATCGGCGCCATCATAGACGGTGCCCGTGGCCGCGCCGGTCGAGTCCAGCCAGACGACATGATTCTGGTCGAACGCGACCATGCGCATGACGCCGGATGTGCGCTCGAGCAACTGCAGGACCGCCTCCCGCACATTCGGATCGCGCGCGAGCGTGCTGTTCGGGTCGTTGGGATCGAGGATATCCGCCGCTGCCTCGGTCACGCGCTCGGCCACCGCCAGGGTGTGCAATCGCACGGTATCGCGGATGCGCCACTCGGACACCCACCAGCCGGCGAGCAACGCGCCGAAGCCGATCAGCGCCACGCCCAGCACCACCAGCCAGTCGCGCCGGCCGAACGGCACCCGCGCCGTCATGCCGCCCTCGCTTCCAGCATGCAACCCACCCCGCGCAGCACGGCGATCTCCACCGCCGCATTCGCGGTGCGTAACCGCTTGCGCAGGCGCGAGATCGCGGCGTCGACCGCGTTCGGCGTCACCTCGTCATCGAAGCCGTAAAGGCTGCGCTGAATCTCGTCCCGGCGCACCACCACACCTTCGCGGCGCATCAGCAGCTCCAGCAGGTTCGCCTCCTGCCGCGGCAGGTCAAGCGGCTGGCCGTCGACCAGGGCGCGGCGCTGCGAAACGTCGAACTTCAAATTGCCCGCCTCCAGCACGGTGGACATTCGCTTGCCCGGGCGCCGCAACACGGCGCGCAGCCGCGCCACCAGCTCGTCCATGTCGAAGGGCTTGACGATGTAATCGTCGGCCCCGGCATCCAGGCCGGCGATGCGGTCGGACGGCGCATCGCGCGCGGTCAGGAACAGGATGGCGGTGTCCGCGTCCTTGGCGCGGATATGCGGTACCAGCGCCAGCCCATCGCCATCGCCCAGCCCGCGATCCAGCAGGACGACATCATAGGTTTCCAGGTCGAGGAACTCGGTCGCTTCGGCCTTGCCGGCCGCCAGATCCACGGCGAAGCCACGCGCCGTCAGATTCCGGCGCAGCAGGCTGCCGAGGGTTGGCTCATCTTCGACGATCAGCAGGCGCATGGTCAGGCAGCATTTCCGCGGCAATCATCTGGCGCTTTCGTCCCGTCACCATGGATAACACCAGATTTTCCCGGTGCCGCCAACAGGCATGGATGACGCCCAAGACATGCAGGATCACCAGCGCCAGCAGGGCGTTGGCCAGGATTTCGTGCGCCTCCTCCATCCATTTGATGCCGAAGAACCAATCCGTACGGCTGAGCCAGCCGGTGGCGCCGACGGCCACGATGGCGAGCAGCAGCGCCACGATCATCGCGCCACCCGCCGGGCTGTGACCGAGATAGCGCCGGTCGCGGTGGCGGACCATCTGCCGCAAATGGTCGACAACATGGCCCGGCGCGCGTACGAAGTCGGCAAAGCGCGCGTGACGTGGGCCGACGAGGCCCCAAACCAGCCGCGCGGCGATCAGGCCCAGAACGACGTAGCCGATGACCTGGTGGGCGGTCTTGCCGGCCCGCACCAGTTCAAAGAAATTGGCGGCGAAGCCGGCCACCAGCAGCCAATGGAAGACGCGGACGAAGGGGTCCCATATCCGCAGGCGCGGGGCGGCCTCGGGGGTCGGCGATGTCCCGGACATGCTTTTCGTTCCCCGCTTCGTAACCGCGTCTTCCATCGTCATCTCGATCCTCCTCTGGCTTCAGTCTTCCTTGGCGATGACATCGCCATTGGTCGGATCGAGATAGATCTCGACCTTCTCGCCCTTGGCGTCCACGGCATAGACCTCGTAGCAGTGGCCGTCCGTCACTTCGATCTCGCGGACCTCCTTGTAGCCCTGCTTCAGCAGCAGGTCCTTGGTCGCATCCTCGCTCATCCAGCTCGCTTGCGCGGCCTCCGTGCATTTGAGGTCGTCATTGTCCGCCAGCGCGGCGCCGGACGTTCCGGTCCAGCCGGCAATTGCCAGCACAGCCGCGGAAGCCGCGAGGATTGGTGTCTTGAGAGCCATTTCAATCTCCGTTGTGGGGCGACCAGGTCGCAACGCGGCGAAACAACCACGCCGGCCATGACCGTTCACTGACGAGGGACATTTGCCGTGGGGCAGGATGTCGCACGCTGACGACGCAGCGCCTTGCCCAGATTCGGGCATCGACTAGGATGCGGCATCATGAATGAAACGACGCAGATGCGGGAATCCGACGCCGCGAACGACGCCATCTATGGCAGGCTCGCCGCCTGGCTGGCGCAGCACGCGCTGGGCGAGACAGGCGCGGACGCCGATGGCCGCCTCATCAACAATATCGGGGCGTTGGAATTTTCCGATCTGTTCGCAGGCTATTGCAAGCTGATCGACGGCCTGATCTGCCCGCTGTGGCGCGCCTCGGTCGGCCTCGAGGTGCTGAACCCGGAGCTCAGCGGATCGCAGCTTGTCTGGCTCGAGGGCGCGCTGAACCGCACGGAGATCGGGCGCGCCGGCATGTCGACGCGCGAGGATTATCTGAAAAGCCCGATCTACGTCGTCGACACCACCAATCGCCCCTTCCACTGGCGCAGCTCGCAGCCGATGCCGGACATGGAGGTGATCCGCCGGCTGGCCGGGCAAGGCATGACCGAGTATTTCGTCATGCCGCTGCCGTTCCAGGACGCTACGCGCACCTCCACCATGGGCTTCGCCAGCAAGCAGCCGGAAGGATTTTCCGACCTGGATCTGAAGCGACTGATCGTCGCGGCGCGCATCTTCTCTCCCGTCGCGGAGCGCTGGGTGCTGCGCCACATCGCGCTGGATCTGCTGGCGCATTATCTGGGCCAGGTGCCGGCGGAACGGGTCTATGCCGGCCAGATCGAGCGCGGCGACGTCACCACCATCGAGGCGGCGATCCTGATCTGCGACATGCGCGGCTTCACGGCCATGACCGACCGCAGCGGCCGCGGCCAGATCGTCGCCCTGCTCAATCGCTGGTTCGAGCGTATCGGCGCCGCGATCCGCGACCGACAGGGCGATATCCTGAAATTCATGGGCGACGGCCTGCTCGCGGTCTTTCCGCTGCAAGACGGGCGCGGCCTGACCTGCGACCGGGCGCTGGATGCGGCGCTGGGCGCCGTCGCCGCGACCGACGCGCTCAACCAGGAGCTGGCGGCGGAAGGCATCGCCGAGCTGCATTTCGGCATCGGGCTGCACTGGGGCGAAGTCGAGTTCGGCAATATCGGCACGCGCGAGCGGCTGGACTTCACCGTGATCGGACCCGCGGTCAATCTGGCGAGCCGCCTGCAGGAGCTGACCAAGACCTTGGATACGGCGATCCTGGCCTCCGCCGAGTTCGCCGCAGCGAGCAGCCGGAGCTTGCGTGATCTCGGCACCCGCCCCGTCCGCGGCATGGCGGCGGAGATCGGCGTCTTCGCGCCGATCCTGCCCGTCTAAGGGCGTCTATGGACTACGCGCCGCCGGCGGGCAGCGCGATCTCCACCTTGAAGCCGCCATTCGGCAGATTGTCGAAGCGGATCTCGCCTTCCATCGCCTCGGCGAGCGCGCGCGACACCGACAGCCCAAGGCCGATGCTCTGCTTGCTGTCGACCATCTGCGGATCGGCAAAGGTGACGAAGGGCGTGCCGAGCTGCGACACCTTGTCGGCCGGCACGCCCGGCCCTTCGTCGCGCACTTCGACCACCGCCATGGCGCCGTCGCGCCGGCTGTCGATCTCGATGGTGCCGCCGGGCGGTGAATATTTGATCGCGTTGTCGATGACGTTCAGCAGCACCTGACGCAGCGACTGGCGGTCGGCGCGGATCAGCAGGTTGGAATCATTCATGACCTTCGTCCGCAACGTCTTGCGCGTGATGCTGCCGCTTTCCATCTGCAGGATGTCGGCCAGCGCCGGGCTCAGCTCCACATCCTCGATCTGCAGGTCGAGCATGCCGGATTCGATCCGCGACACGTCGAGGATCTGGTTCACCAGCTCCAGCAGGTGCTTGCCGCTGCGGTTCACGTTCTCGGCATAGTCCTTGTAGATTGGCAGGTCGCGCGGCCCGAACAGCTCCAGCCGCATCACGTCGGAAAAGCCGATGATCGCGTTCAGCGGCGTGCGCAGCTCGTGGCTCATCATCGACAGGAAGCGGCTCTTGGCGCGGCTGGCGGCCTGCGCTGCGTCCTTGGCGTGCAGCAGGTCCTGGCGGTTTCGGAACTGGCCGACCGCCAGCCGCAGGATCTCGGCGAAGGCGCGGATCGTCGAAAGCTCCTCCTCCGTCGGCGCGCGGGGCGTCGCGTAATAGGTCGCGAAGGTCGCGATGACGGCGCCGTCCGGCTGGATCACCGGATGCGACCAGCACGCGGCAAATCCGGCCTTGCGCGCCAGCTCTACATACGGTGCCCAATAAGGGTGATTGAACACATCGGTGACGATCACCGGCTTGCGCAACGCGGCCGCCGATCCGCAGGAGCCGACGCCCTCGCCCACCGGCATGCCGTTCACCGCCGAATTGTAGAATTCCGGCAGCGACGGCGCCGCGCCGTGACGGATCACCCCGTGATCGACCAAGAGAATGGAGCCGCGGCAATCCGGAATGACCCGCTCGATTGCGCCGACGACCTCCAGCAGGATCTCTTCCAGCAGATGCGCCGTGGCGAGGCGCTGGAGGATGGCGACAAAGGCCGCCTCGCGCGCCGACACCACGGCAACCTCGTGCTCCATCGAGCGGCGCGCGCGCTCGGCGCGCCAGACCCAGCCCAGGGCGCCGATCGCGACCAGCCCGCAAAGGATGACGAGGACGATCTGCCAACCGGTCATGTGATCGCCAGCGGATCAAAACGGATGCGCAGCATGATCTTCAGCCCCGTCGCCCTTCGCCGCCCCGGCGGCCGGACAGCATCGCCGCCCAGCGCCACAAGCCATGAGTTTATTTACCTAGCAAACCGCAGCGCGGATCACCATACCCCCATCCTCGGAAAAGAGTGTTAGCGGACCGTCAATGCGCCTTGGCAGGACTGCCTAGGCGATCCCGTCGGCGATCACGAAGCTGCAGCGCGTGGCGTTGAGTCGCAACGGCAGGATTTTCTGATAGGCGGGCGAGTTGTACCAATCCTCCGCCGCCTGGCGCGAGGGAAACTCGAGAAGTGCGATTCGTTCGCAGGGAACATCGCCTTCCAGCACGGTGAACTTGCCGCCGCGGATCAGGAACTTGCCGCCATAGGCCTCGATGGTGGGCATCACCTGCTTGCGGTACTGCTCGAACATTTCCTGGTCGTCGAGGAATTCATAGACAATGCAGTATGCCTTCATATGCGGCCTCCCTCAGTCCTCTGTTTTCCAAACAGCGCGAGCCGGCGAAAGGGCGATACCGCCTCGGGCGGCGCTTCGTGGGCGCGTGCTCCGTCTCTGCCCCAGCGCTCCTTGGCTGCCAGTTGCAGCCATGCCTGCGCTTGCGCGCCGCGCCGCCGCGCCAGCCGATCGTCGCTGCGCAGCCACACAGCGTGGTCCTCAATGGCCCGCGTCAACTCTTCCAGGCCGGCGCCAGTCTGCGCTGAGATCATCAGCACTTTGGGCGTCCAATTCGTCGCATTGGAGCGCGCCAGCGACAAGGCGCCCTTCACGTCCGCCTTGGCGCGCGAGGCGGCTTGGCCGAGATCGGCCTTGGTGACGACCACAAGATCGGGAATCTCGGCAATGCCGGCCTTCATATATTGCAGGGAATCGCCGGAGCCGGGCTGGACGCAGAACAGGATCGTGTCGGCGCAGAGCGATATCTCTGTTTCCGACTGGCCGACGCCGACCGTCTCGACCAGCACCACATCAAAGAGGGCGCGCATCAGCACCATCGCGCCATAGGTGATGTCGGCTAGGCCGCCCAGCCGGTCGCGCGCCGCCATGGAGCGGATGAAGATGCCGGCATCGTCCGGATCGGTGCGGATGCGCGTGCGGTCGCCCAGCAGCGCGCCGCCCGTGAGCCGCGACGACGGATCGACCGCGATGATTCCGACGGTCTTGCCCTGCGCGCGATAGAGATTGATCAGCGCGCCGGCCAAGGTCGACTTGCCGACACCCGGCGGTCCCGTCAGGCCGATGACCTGCGCATTCGGCTGGGCGAAGGCTTCGTCCAGCAAGGCCAGCGTCTCATCGCGATCGGAATGACTCTCGATCTCCGCCAGCGCCTTCGCGAGCGCGGCTTTGCCGCCGGTGCGCAGCGCGGCGAGTGCGCTCACCCCTCGCCCTTGCGGCCGTCGCTGCCGGCGAGCGCCGCCTGCGCGGCCGCCAGCTTGGCGATCGGCACCCGGTAGGGCGAGCAGGAGACATAGTCGAGGCCGACCTGGGCGCAGAAATGGACCGAGGCCGGATCGCCGCCATGCTCGCCGCAGATGCCGAGCTTCAGGTTGTTGCGGGCGCGACGGCCACGCTCGGTGGCGACCTTCACCATCTCGCCAACGCCCTCGACGTCGATGGTGATGAAGGGGTCCTGCTTGATGATGCCCTGCCGCTCATAAGAGGCGATGAAGCGCGCCGCGTCGTCGCGGCTGAGGCCGTAGGTGGTCTGGGTCAAATCGTTGGTGCCGAAGGAGAAGAACTCCGCCTCCTTGGCGATCTCGCCCGCCAACAGGCAGGCGCGCGGCAGTTCGATCATGGTGCCGACCATGTAGGGGATCTTGACGCCGCTGGCCTTGGAGACTTCCTCGGCGACGCGGTCGACCACGTTCTTCATCAGTTCCAGCTCGCGCGGGATGCCGACCAGCGGAATCATGATCTCCGCCTCGACCGTCTCGCCCTGCTCCTTCTTCACCTCGACCGCGGCTTCGAAGATGGCGCGGGCCTGCATCTCGTAGATCTCGGGGTACGTGATGCCGAGGCGGCAACCGCGATGGCCCAGCATCGGATTGGTTTCGTGCAACATGGCGGCGCGCGCTGCCACGGCGTCCGCCGGGACGCCGGCAGCCGCCGCGACCTCGGCCATCTCTTCCCGCGTGTTGGGCAGGAATTCGTGCAGCGGCGGGTCGAGCAGGCGGATGGTCACCGGCAGGCCGCGCATGATGTGGAACAGCTCAACGAAATCCTTGCGCTGCATGGGCAGGATCTTGGCCAGGGCTTTCTTCCGGCCCTCGACCGTGTCGGCCATGATCATCTCGCGCATGGCGATGATGCGCTCGCCGTCGAAGAACATGTGCTCCGTGCGGCACAGGCCGATCCCCTCGGCGCCGAACTCGCGGGCCGTGCGGGCATCGAGCGGTGTCTCGGCGTTGGTGCGCACCTTCAGCTTGCGCACTTTGTCGGCCCAGCCCATCAGGGTGGCGAAGTCGCCGGACAACTGCGGCTGGATGGTCGGCACGGCGCCGATCATCACCTCGCCGGTGCCGCCGTCGATGGTGATGAGGTCGCCCTCCGCCACCTTCTGGCCCTTCACCGTCATGGTCTTGGCCACGGAATCGACGCGGATCTCGCCCGCGCCGGAGACGCAGGGCCGGCCCATGCCGCGCGCGACCACCGCCGCGTGGCTGGTCATGCCGCCACGAGTGGTGAGGATGCCGACCGCGGCATGCATGCCGTGGATGTCTTCCGGGCTGGTCTCGACGCGGACCAGGATGACCTTCTCGCCCTTCGAAGCGCGATCTTCCGCCTCGTCGGCGGTGAACACGACCTGGCCGGAGGCGGCGCCGGGGCTGGCCGGCAGCCCGCGCGCCACGACGTTCTTCTTCGCCTTCGGGTCCAAAGTCGGATGCAGCAATTGGTCAAGCGATGCGGGATCGACGCGCGACACGGCGGTCGCATGGTCGATCAGTCCTTCGTTGCACAGATCGACCGAGATCTTCAGGGCCGCGGCGGCCGTGCGTTTTCCGTTGCGGGTCTGCAGCATGTAGAGCTTGCCCTGCTGCACCGTGAACTCGATGTCCTGCATGTCGCGGTAGTGCTTCTCAAGCTGCTGGCGCACGCCGTCCAACTGCTTGAAGACGTCGGGCATCACCTCTTCCATCGCGGGCAGCGAGGACCCGTTGGCCTTCTTGCCGGCGACGGTCAAATGCTGCGGCGTGCGGATGCCGGCGACGACATCCTCGCCCTGCGCGTTGACCAGATATTCGCCGTAGAATTCCCGGGCGCCGGTCGACGGGTTGCGGGTAAAAGCGACGCCGGTCGCGCAATCCTCGCCCATGTTGCCGAACACCATCGCCTGCACATTGACGGCGGTGCCCCAATCCTCGGGGATGTTGTTGATCTTGCGATAGGTGATGGCGCGCTGGATGTTCCAGGAGCCGAACACCGCGCCGATCGCGCCCCAGAGCTGCTCGACCGGGTCCTGCGGAAACGGCTTGCCCAGCTCTTCCTGCACCTTGGCTTTGTAATCCTCGATCACCTTCTTCCAGTGCGCGGCGGTCAACTGGGTGTCGGTCTCGAGATTGAGGTCGGATTTGTGCAGCTCGAGGATTTCCTCGAAATTGTGATGCTCCACCCCCAGCACGACGTTGCCGTACATCTGGATGAAGCGGCGGTAGGAATCATAGGCGAAGCGCTCGTCGCCCGACTTCTTGGCGAGGCCGGCCGCGGTCTGGTCGTTCAGGCCGAGATTGAGCACCGTATCCATCATGCCCGGCATGGAGACGCGGGCGCCGGAGCGGACCGACACCAGCAAGGGCAACGCCGGATCACCGAACTTGGCGCCGACCGAGGCTTCGATGCCCCGCAGCGCCTCTTCGACCTGCGCCTTCAGTTCCGACGGATAGGCTTTGCCGTTGGCGTAGAAATAGGTGCAGACCTCGGTGGTGATGGTGAAGCCTGGCGGCACCGGCAGGCCCAGCGCGCTCATCTCCGCCAGGTTGGCGCCCTTGCCACCCAGCAGATTGCGCATCTCCGCCCGGCCCTCGGCCGCCCCACCCCCGAAGCGATAGACCCATTTCGCCATTCCGCTTATCCCTCGCTCTTGGTTTCGATCTTCGAGAAATCGGCGACCGTGTTCAGGGTCGCGCGAATGGTGGACAGCAGGCGCAGCCGGTTGGCGCGCAGGGCCGGGTCCGGATCATTGACCGTCACGGCGTCGAAAAAGGCGTCGATCGGCGCCCGCAGGTCGGCCAGCGCGCTCATGGCGCCGACGAAATCCTCGACCCCGATCCGCTTCCGGGCGGCCAGCGCCTCCTGCTCCAAGGCGGCGGACAGCTTGGTCTCTTCCGGCAGGGTGAACTTGGCCGGATCGGCCGCACCGTCATAGGAGACGGAATCCTTCTTCTCCTCGATGCGGACGATGTTGCTCGCCCGGCGATAGGCCGCCAGCAGATTGGCGCCGGCATCGCTCTCGATGAAATCCTGCAGCGCCTTCACCCGGGCCATCAGCCGCACCAAGTCATCCTCGTCGCCCAGCGCGAAGACGGCGCTGATCAAATCGTGGCGCACGCCCTTTTCCTTCAGCGCCACCTTCAGGCGGTCGGCGAAGAACTCCAGCAACTGGGCGATGACTGCCTTCGGCTGGTTCTGCTCGAAACCGCCCTGATCGTAGAAGCCGCTATAGGCAAAGGCGAAAACGTCACGCAGGCTCAATCGCAATTTATTTTCCAAAATCAACCGGATGACGCCCAAAGCTGCGCGCCTGAGTGCAAATGGATCCTTCGAGCCGGTCGGCTTCTCATCGATGGCGAAGAAGCCCACCAAGGAATCAATCTTGTCGGCCAGCGCGACGGCCACACTGACGGGGGCCGACGGACACTGGTCGTTCGGACCGAGGGGGCGGTAATGGTCGGCAATCGCCATGGCCACATCCCGGGGCAGGCCCTCGTTCGCGGCGTAATAACGACCCATCACGCCCTGGAGTTCCGGAAATTCTCCGACCATGCCGCTGACTAGGTCGGCCTTGGCCAGCTCCGCCGCCTGCCCGGCCTGGGCCGGATCGGCATCCTGGATCGATTTGGCAAGATGGCCGGCCAGCGCCTTGATCCGGTTGACCTTCTGGGCGACCGAGCCGAGCTTCGCGTGGAAGATGATGTCGGCCAAAGCCGGCAGCCTTTCGGCCAGCTTCACCTTCAGATCCTGTTCCCAGAAGAACTTGGCGTCGGACAGGCGGGCGCGCAGCACCCGTTCGTTGCCGGCGACGATCTGGGCACCCTTGTCCTTGGTCTCCATGTTGGAGACGACCAGGAACCACGGCGCCAAATTGCCCTGCTTGTCGAGCAGAGCGAAATATTTCTGGTGCGTGCGCATGGAGGTGGTCAGCACCTCCGGCGGGACCGACATGAATTGCTGATCGATCTTGCCCATCAGCACGACCGGCCATTCGACCAGGCCGGTGACTTCGTCCAGCAGGCCCTCGTCCGGTTTGACGGTCAGGTTCTCCTTCAACGCGCGATCACGGCACTGCGCCCAGATCAACGTGCGCCGCTCGGTCGGATCGGGAATGACCTTCGCCGTCTTCAGCTTCGTCACATACTGCGTTGAATTTGAAACACTAATCTTGTCCGGACTCAGGAAGCGATGGCCCACCGTCTGGCCGGTGAAAGCCAGCGACACGCCTTTGCCCAACGGCAGCGAGCCGGCCAGCGACTTGCCGTCGAACACCGCCAGGATGCCGTGCAGCGGCCGCACCCAGCGCTGGGTCCAGTCGGCGAAGCGCATGCTCTTCGGCCAGGGCATCTGCTGGATCGCCTCGACGATCAGGCCGGGCAGCACGTCGGCGGTGGCGGCACCCTTTTTCTCGACAACGGCGAAGTAGAAGGCGCCCTTCCCGGTGTCGCGCTCGACGCAATCCTTCAGCGACTTGAGACCGGCGGATTTCAGGAAGCCGTCGATCGCCGGTTGCGGCGAGTCCACCCGCGGACCCTTCTTCTCTTCCTTCACGTCCGGCTGCGCGGTCGGCAGTTCTTCGACCACCAGGGCCAGGCGACGCGGCGTCACATA
>DASZQC010000032.1:0-16980 GCA_035549815.1 Dongiaceae bacterium | reverse complement strand
GGCCGCGGTGATCACCGCGGCGCTGGCGCCAGCGCTCATTCCCTATCTGCCGAAATTCATCACCATCATCCTCTGCTTGGGCGTCGCCATCGCGGTGGCGGCCGTCTGGTCGCTGATCCCGGCGATCCTCAAGGCGCGGTATGGCGTCAACGAGATCATCACCTCGTTGATGATGAGCTTCCTCGGCGTCAGTTTCGCCAACGTGCTGGTGAAGAGCTTCTTCCGCGATCCAAGCACGACCGTGCCGCAGACCGTGACCCTGCCGGTGGAAGATCGCCTGATGCGCCTGCCGGAGACGACCATCCATGTCGGCGTGCTGATCGCGCTGGCGGTCGTCGTGCTGGTGCATCTGATGATGACGCGCACCGCCTTCGGCTTGAAATTGCAGGTGGTCGGCGCCAATCCGGCGGCCGCGATCCATGCCGGCCTGAATGTCGCGAAACTCACTATCGCCACCTTCGCCATCAGCGCCGGCCTGATCGGCCTGGGCGGAGCTGTCGAGATCCTGGGTGTCTGGGGCACGGTGCGCGCCGATTGGAACCCGGCCTTCGGGCTGCTGGTGGTGCCTCTGGTGTTCCTGGCGCGGTTCAACGGCTATGCGACGATCGGCTTCGTCTTCTTCTTCTCGGCGCTGATGATCGGCGGGGAGAGCGCGGCGCGGCGCATCGGCGTGCCGCAGAATTATGTGCTGGTGCTGGTGGCCTTGCTGCTGATCTTCCTGGCGGTGGTCGAGTATCTCGACCATCTGCGCCGCAAGCGCGCGGGGGCCTGATCTATGGAAGCCTTGCTCACCGAAGCCTTCCTGACCTCGCTGCTGTTCGGCGCCGTCACCGCCGGCGTGCCGCTGCTGCTGGCGGGTCTCGGCGAGCAGATCTCGGAAAAGGCCGGTGTGCTCAATATCGGCATCGAGGGCATGATGCTGTTCGGCGCCTATGCCGGTTTCGTCGCCGCCTACTACAGCGGGTCCTTCACGCTGGGATTCCTGATGGGCGGCGTGGGCGGCATGGTGGTCGCGGCCATCGTGGCGCTGCTCTGCATCCGCTACGGCCTGAACCAGATCGTCATCGGCATCGGCGTCACCATCGGCTTCGAGGGGCTGACGGCGCTGCTGCATTTCGTGCAGTTCAGCAAGACCTATCCGCGCCTGGACCAGGCGCCGGTGTGGGAATTGCCGGGCCTCAGCGCTTTGCCCATCATCGGCAAGGCCTTGTTCAGCCATTCGCCGGTGGTCTATCTCGCGGTGCTGCTGGTCATCGCGCTGGCGTGGTTGTTCCGCTCGACCTATATCGGCCTCAACCTGGAAGCGGCGGGCGCTAAGCCGGCGGCCTTGGATGCGGCCGGTGTCAGCGTCACGCGCACCCGGTCTGCCGCAGTGCTGGCGACCGGATTCCTGGCCGGGCTTGGCGGCGCCTATATGGCGAATGTCGGCGCCGGTCTGTTCGTGCCCTTCATGACCGGCGGCGCCGGCTTCATCGGTATCGTGCTGGCCATGCTGGCGCGTGGGCGCCCGATCTGGGTGCTGCTGGGCGCGGCTTTGTTCGGCATTTCGCTGGCGATGACCACGGCCTTGCAGGTGGCGGGCATCAACATCCCGACCGATGTGGTGCAGATGCTGCCCTTTGCCATGGTGATGCTGGTGCTGGTGGTTTTTGCGCGGCATTCGGTGCTGCCCCCGGCGCTGGGGCTGCCCTATGTGCGCGGCGATCGGTAGAGTTTGGACAGGAATCTAATGGGAGGGGCTCATGTCTGACACGAAGGTCTATCTGCTGGACGGCGGCACTTTGGTGATCGACGGCTTCCATGTGTTCTGGAACCGGGGCCCAAGCGGCGAGGTTCGGTTTCCCTGCTATGCCGTGCTGATCGAGCACAAGGACGGCTATTACATGTTCGATACGGGCTACGATTTCGACCATGTGATGCGCGTCCTGCCGTTCGAGAAGCCGATCCAGGACAAGGCGCAGACCATCCCCGGTCAGCTCGCGGCGCTGGGGCTGAAGACCGACGACATCAACTACGTGATCAACTCGCACTATCACTTCGACCATTGCGGCGGCAACAAGCACCTGGGCAAAGCCTGCACCATCTGTCACGCGAAGGAACTGGAAGCGAGCGGCAATTGCCAGCCCTTCGAGCATCTGGGCTATTCCGACCTCACCTTCGCACCGGACCTATACAAGGCGAAGAATGCGGGCAAGCAATTGCCGCCCGATCCGGCGCTCGACATCTACACGCCGAAGTTCGAGACGCTGATCGGCGACCAGGAGATCGCGAAAGGCATCCACCTGTTCGAGACGCCGGGCCACACCGCCGGCCATTACAGCCTGATGGTGGAGCTGAAGAACCGCCGACCGATGCTGTTCACCGCCGATGCCTGCTACACGAAGAAGAACATGGACATGATGTGCATCTCCTCCTTCCATCTCGACCCGACGGGCAGCGTCAAGTCGATGAAGCGGTTGAAGGAGTTGGCGGAGAAGTATGACGCGGAGCTGTTCTATTCGCACGATCTGGAGAGCTTCAAGACCTACCAGACCGGTGCGAATTTTTATTCGTGACGATGCGCGGCGCTAACGCTCACCATTCGTCATGGTCGTGCTTGGCACGACCATCCACGAGTTTGCCTGACGCAGACGCGATCTTGCCCATCGAAACTCGTGGATGGTCGGACCAAGTCCGACCATGACGGTGTAGGATAGGGCAGGCGCGGGTCGTTACTTCCCGCCCGCGTCCTTGATCATGGCGGCGATGGCGTCGTAACGGCGGTCCTGAGCGTGCTTCAACGGCGACACGCCGTCTCGGTCGGCGATGTTGGGATCGGCGCCGTGCTCTAGCAAGAGTCGCACGATCTCGATATGGCGCGGCCCGCCATCGGCGAGGATTACCGCTTCCAGCAGCCCGGTCCAGCCGAGATTGTTGATGTGGTTCACGTCGATCTGCGAATGCTCCAGCAGCAAGCGCACCGTCTCGACATGGCCACGCTCGCAGGCGGGGATCAGCGCGTTGCCGCCATAACGGTTGCGCCGCGTGTAATCGACCTGGCCGGTCTCCAGCATCGCCGCCAGCATCGAGGCACGGCCGAGCGCGCCGGCCAGCAGCCAGGGCGTATCCTCGTTGGCGGCAATTGCGTTGATGTCGGCGCCGCGCGCAATCAGGTGCGCGGCGACGTCGCGATTGTCGTTCTGGATGGCGATCAGCAGCGGCGTCTGCAATTTGGCGTCGCGCGCGTCGATGGCGGCGCCGGCATTCAGCGCCGAAACCACGGCCGCCTTGTCGCCCAAGGCGGCGGCACGCAACAGGGCATCGTCCGCGGATCCTGCCATCGCCCCCTCCGCAACCAGCAGGCAGAACAGCAGGGCGACGAATCGCCCCGTCCCAAGCAACTTACCGCGGCAGCTTACCA
Organism: Dongiaceae bacterium; assembly: GCA_035549815.1. Classification (GTDB taxonomy): domain Bacteria; phylum Pseudomonadota; class Alphaproteobacteria; order Dongiales; family Dongiaceae; genus Dongia_A. The sequence goes on along the minus strand of DASZQC010000032.1, from coordinate 13,580 downwards.
GCGGACCATGCCGGCGTCGACATTCAGCGCCTGGCCGGTGATCCAATGCGCCTCGTCCGAGGCGAGGAAGGCGACCGCAGGAACGATGTCCGCCGGCACGCCCTTGCCCTTGATCGCCTGCAGCATCTCGACAAAGCCGAAGGCGTCCTTATGCGGCGATTGTTGCACGCCTTCGGTGTCGGTCAGGCCGGGACAGACCGAATTGACGGTGATCTTGTAGGCGCCCAGCTCTGTCGCCAGGGCGCGGGTGAAGGTCAGCACGCCGCCCTTGGAGGCGACGTAGTGCGCCATGTTGGGCGTGCCGGCGAAGATGGAGTTGGAGCTGAAATTGACGATGCGGCCGTAATTATTCTTGCGCATCAGGTCGGAGCCGGCGCGGCACATCAGGTACAGGCCGTCCAGATTGACCCGCAGAACGCGGCGCCATTCCTTGAAATTGAGCTCGTCCCACTTCACGAAGGGCACGATGGCGGCCACGTTCACCAGCACGTCGAGCTTGCCGAACTTGTTGGCCACGTCGGTGAACAGCTTGCCCACTTGATCCTCGTCGCCGATGTCGCAGGCCACGCCATAGGACTGGCCGCCGAGCGCCTTGGCCGTGGCGTTGGCGCCCGCGCCGTTGATGTCGACGGCGACCACGGTGGCGCCCTCCTGGCCCAGGCGCTCCGCCACGGCCTTGCCCATGCCCTGCGCGGCGCCTGACACGACGGCCACGCGATTTTCGAATCTGCGCATTTCCTGCCCCTCTGTTTCTGATGATTGTTATGTGCGATCGGCCTCGATGACAGCCATCGCCGCCTCGATGCCCGCGGCGATGTCGGTCTTGCGGCCCAGCTTGCGGAGCGCGCCGCCGAAGGCTGTGATGGCTACTGTGGCGTAGATCGGCTCCGCCACCGGGCCCATATGGCCGATGCGGATCAGCTTGCCTTTGGTGTCGTTGCGCCCGGTCGAGAAGACCACGCCGAAGCGTTCGCGCGCCGCGGCGATGATGTCAGAATCGCTGATACCCGTCGGCACCTTCACCGCGGTGCAGGTGGGCGAGGCGATGCTTTCCGTCTTCGCCCACAAGTCCAGGCCCATGGCCTTGATGCCGGCACGGCAGGCCTTCGCGGTCAGCGCGTGGCGGTGCCAGACCTTCTCCGGCCCCTCCTCCAGATACTGGTCCATGACGGCGTCGAGGCCGTTCACCTCGGAGACGGAGGGGGTGAAGGGGAAGGGCTTGTCCTTGCCCCAGGCGTCCTTCCAATCCTTGAGGCTCAGAACCGAGGCGAAAGGCGCCTTCGGGTTGGCCTCGATATGCTTCCAGGCGCGGTCACTGACCGCCATCAGGGTCAGGCCCGGCGCGCCGCCCAGGCATTTGCCCGGCCCGGTGATGAAGATGTCCGCGTAGCAGGTGTCCGGGTGGATATCCATGCCGCCGAAGGAGGAGACGGCATCGACGATCAGCAGCGCGTCGTGGTCGCGCACGATCTTGCCGATCTCGTTCGCCGGATTGATGGTGCCCGACGGCGTGTCGTGGTGGACCAGCGAAACGACCTTGATGTCCGGCCGCTTGCGGAAGGCCTCCGCCACCTGCGCGGGGTCGATGGAGTCGTTGTAAGGGACCTCGATCTCCACCAGCTCCTTGTTGTAGCGCGCCGACCAATAGCCGAAGCCCTTGCCATAGACGCCGGAGGCGAGATTGAGCACCACGTCGTTCGGGCTGATGAGCGATGCCGCCGCGGCCTCGATGCCCGGCGCCGGCTCGACATGCAGGATCAGCGTCGGCGCCTTGGTGCGCAGCGCCTTGGCGCACTTAATGGTCACGCCCTCATAGAATTCCTGGAAGAATGGATCGTAGTCGTAGTGAACCGGTCGCGACATGGCACGCAGCACGCGCGGGAATGCGGCAACTGGTCCGGCCGACAGGGTGATGAGCGGCTCTTTCAGCGGCGACGACATAGTTGATGCCCCCTGGTCGATGTTTCTTGCTCTTCTCGTGTTGCGCGGATGATAGACTCTGGCCTCAAAAAGTGGAAACAATATCCGCCGGCACGGGGCATTGGTTCGAGTTCTGATGGGTCTTTCTTCCGAAGATTGGTTCGACTTTCTGGTGATTGGTTCGGGCACGGCTGGATGTATCCTGGCATCGCGCCTCAGTGAGGCTGCGGAGCTGCGCATCGGCCTGATCGAGGCTGGCGGCGCCGCGACCAACCCGATGATCGCGGCGCCCGCGCAATGGCCGCTCCTGCAGGGCAGCGAGATCGACTGGGCTTATCGCACAGTGCCGCAGCGCCACACCGCGAGCCGCGTGCATGACTGGCCCCGCGGCCGGGTGATCGGCGGATCGACCTGCATCAACGCCATGGCGCATGTGCGCGGCCATCCATCCGATTTCGATCGCTGGGTGGAAGGGGGCTGCGAGGGCTGGGGCTATCGCGACCTGCTGCCTTATTTCATCCGCTCGGAGGCCTACGAGGGCGGCGCCTCCGCCTGGCATGGCGATCGCGGGCCGGTGCATCTGATGCGGCCGGCCGATCCGCACCACATCACGCGCGCCTACATGGCGGCGGGGGAGGAGATCGGCCTTGCGCCGACGGAGGATCACAATGGCGCAAGGCTCGCCGGCCCTACCACCAACACACTGACCATCAAGGACGGCAAGCGGCAGAGCATTGCAGATGCCTATCTGACACCGATCCTCGACCGAGCCAACCTGCAGATGCTTGCCAACGGGCAGGTCGAGTCTCTCTTATTTGAAGGGATGCGCTGCGTCGGCGTCCAACTGACGGACGGCCGGACTTTGCGCGCGGAACGCGGCGTGATCCTCGCGGCGGGCGCCATCGGCTCGCCGGTGCTGCTGATGCGATCCGGCATCGGCGATGCGGCGGAGCTGCGCGGCATCGGCATCGCGCTGCGCCACGACCTGCCCGGCGTGGGCAAGAACCTGCACGATCATCTGCTGTCCGGCGGCAATGTCTACCGCGCCCGCCGTCCGGTGACGCCGTCCAAATACCAGAACTCGGAATCGCTGATGTATATCGCGCGCACCGAGAACGGCACGGCGCCGGAGATGGTGCTGGCCTGCGTCATCGCGCCGGTGGCCACCGAGCAATTCACCGCCCCCGCCTATGGCGAGGCCTATACGATCATGTTCGGCTTCACCCATCCCAGGAGCCGCGGCGCGATCCGCCTCGGCAGCGCCGATCCTTCGGTGCCGCCGCTGATCGATCCCAATTATCTGGCGGAAGAATATGACCGCGACATCTATCTGGCGGCGCTGGAGCGCGCGCAGGCGATCGGCCATGCCAAGGCGCTGGACGATTGGCGCGCGGAGGAAGTGCTGCCGGGACCATCGGCCAAGGGCGAGGCTGAGCGGCGCGCTTTCCTGGAAAAGGCCGCTTTCACGCACCATCATCCGGTCGGCACCTGCCGCATGGGCGTTGACGAGAATGCGGTGGTCGGCCCCGATCTGAAGCTGCGCGGGATGGAAGGGCTCTATGTCTGCGACGCCTCCGTGCTGCCCAGCATCACCACCGGGCCGGTGAACGCCGCGATCATTGCCATTGCCGAGCGTTTCAGCGATCTATTGCGCGGCAAGGCGCCGCTGGCGCCGGCTCAGGTATAAGGCGGGGCAATAGGTGGCAATTCATCGGGGGCAAGGTCTTGTGCGCGCGGCTGTCCTGAGCGCGCTGCTCATCCTGACTGGCTGTGTCGCGGATCGGCAAGATGCGGCGGACACCGCCCTTACGATCCACCTGTCGAACAGCGGCGCGGAGCCGCTGCGCTGCCAGTTGATCTACGGCCATTGGGTCGAGCGCGGCCTTGGCGAGATCGCGCCCGGCGAATCGGTGCAAATCGATGTGATGCGTGCGGCGAAGGACGGCGGGCTCTACAACATGCGGCCCGACGGCAAAAAGGAGATGATGGTGGAGAATGTGATCTGCGGCCGGTTGGAAGGATGGAAGGAGAGCCTGGGTCAGGTGGACCTCGATCCGCTGCGGCGGAATCCCGCCACGATGGTCGTGGCAAGTTGCGCGGCGCCGGCGGGGGCAGGCCGTGTCACCTGCCGGTTGGATAAGGTCGAATAAGGGAACAAGAAGCGTATGACCAAGCCCACGACTCTCGCGGCCCTCCTGCGGGCCGGCGACGGCATGGCCGCCGCCATCGGCGCGCCGGATCGCATAACGATGAGCCGCGCGGAACTGGCGCATCTGATCGACCAGGTCGGCGGCGCGTTGCGCGGCATGGGCATCCAGGCCGAGGACAAGGTCGCGATCGTGATGCCGAACGGGCCGGAGATGGCCGCGGCCTTCGTCGCCGTCGCTTGCTGGGCCTGCGCCGCGCCGCTCAATCCCGTCTATCGCGCCGACGAGTTCGATTTCTATCTCGGCGACATCGACGCCAAGGCGCTGATCATCCAGGCGGGGCCGGATGCGCCGGCGCGCATCGTGGCGGCACAGCGCAAGATTCCGGTCATCGATCTGACGCCGCAGGAGGATAAACCGGCCGGCCACTTCACCTTGTCAGTGCCGTTCGGCAATGCGGGCAAGGCCGACCCGGATCCCGACCATGCGGCGTTGGTGTTGCATACATCCGGCACCACGTCGCGGCCGAAGATCGTGCCCCTCACCCATCGCAACCTGATGGCATCGGCGCACAACATCGCCAGGACGCTCGCCTTGACCCCGGCAGATCGCTCGCTCGTGGTCATGCCCTTGTTCCACATCCATGGGCTGGTCGGCGCGCTGCTCTCGTCCTTCACCGCCGGCGCCAGCGTCCATTGCACGTCGGGATTTCATACGCTGAAATTCTTCGAGCAGCTCGATCATGTGCGGCCGACCTGGTTCACGGCGGTCCCGACCATGCATCAAATGATCCTGGCGCGCGCCGACCGCAATGCGGAGGTCCTGGCGCGATGCAAGCTGCGCTTCATCCGCTCATCTTCCGCTTCGCTGCCGCCGCAGGTGATGAAATCGCTCGAGGCGGTCTTCGGCTGCCCGGTGATCGAATCCTACGGCATGACCGAGGCTTCGCATCAAATGACCAGCAACCCTCTGCCGCCAGCGGTGCGCAAGCCAGGCAGCGTCGGCGTTGCCGCGGGGCCGGACGTCGCGATCATGGATCAGGAGGGTCGGCTGCTGGCGCGCGGCGAGACGGGCGAGATCGTGATTCGCGGCGAGAATGTGACCTTGGGCTACACCAACAATCCGAAGGCCAATGTGGAGTCCTTCACCCACGGCTGGTTCCGCACCGGTGACCAGGGCGTGATGGATGCGGATGGCTATCTCACCATCACCGGCCGGCTGAAGGAGATCATCAACCGCGGCGGCGAGAAGATCGCGCCGCGCGAGGTCGACGACGTGATCATGGACCATCCGGCGGTGGCGCAGGTCGTCACCTTTGCCATGCCACACGAGAAGCTGGGCGAGGATGTCGCCGCCGCCGTGGTCCTGCGCGAGGGGCATCAGGTCAGTGAAAGCGAGCTGCGCCACTTCGTCGGCGAGCACCTGGCCGACTTCAAAGTGCCGCGCAAAATCCTGTTCCTGCCCGAGATCCCCAAGGGCGCCACCGGTAAATTGCAGCGCATCGGCCTGGCGCAGAAGCTTGGCCTGGGTGGATGAGTGTTGGCCGCATGAAGATCTGCGTCTATGGCGCAGGAGCGATCGGCGGGCTGCTCGGCGCGCGGCTGGCGCGGGCGGGCGAGGATGTGACGCTGATCGCACGCGGGCCGCATCTGGCGGCGATGCGCAAGAACGGGCTGAGGGTTACGGGGGCCGGCGGCGATTTCACGGTCACGCCGCGCGCGACCGACGATCCGGCCGAAGCAGGCGTGCAGGATTTCGTCATCGTCGCGGTCAAGGCGCATGGCGTTTCGGCCATTGCGGACAAGATGGCGCCGCTGCTGGGGCCGAAGACCGGCGTGGTCATGGCGGTCAATGGCGTGCCCTGGTGGTATTTCCATGGCGTGGATGGGCCGCTGCGTGACCGGCGGCTCGCCAGCGTCGATCCGGACGGCAAGCAATGGAACGCGATCGGGCCGCAACGCGCCATCGGCTGCGTGGTCTATCCGGCAGCCGACATCGTGGCGCCCGGCGAGCTGCACCATGTCGAGGGCGAGCGCTTTTCCCTCGGCGAGCCGGATGGCAGCAAGTCGGAGCGCGTCAAGGCGCTGAGCAGGGCGCTGATCGCCGCGGGCTTCAAGGCGCCGGTCAAGGCCGACATCCGCACCGAGATCTGGGTGAAGCTGTGGGGCAATGTCGCCTTCAACCCGATCAGCGCCCTGACGAGTGCCACGCTGAAGCGCATCTGCGAAGATCCCGGCACGCGCGCCTGCGCCAAGGCGATCATGCTGGAGGCGCAGGCGGTGGCGGCGAAGCTCGGCATCACCATGCCGATCGACGCGGAGAAGCGAATCGACGGCGCCGCCGGCATCGGCGAGCACAAGACCTCCATGCTGCAGGATTTCGAGCGTGGCCGGCCGATCGAACTCGACGCGATCGTCGGGGCGGTGGCCGAACTCGGCCGCATCGTCGCGGTGCCGACGCCGATGATCGACGCGATCTATGCCCTGACCCGGCAAAAGGCCGTTGTGGCAGGAATCGCATAACTTTAGGGCCTGCCTTTCATCTGGATTTGCAACTGCGAAACCGGGCACGGGCATGACCCGAAAATTGTGATATCTCAGGAACATTTAGCAAACATATTGCGCCGCAGCATTTTCGTGTTTTCAATGCCTTGGCCGGTCGGCTAGGCTGATCTTGCCCGCAGCCCCGCGGGAGTCGCGAAAACGGTGAGAGGCCGCCGTTTACCAATTGCGGAACAAGCGCGCCGAGGGGTGGTTTGTCCCTCGACGCGCGCCGGATCGCGATGCCGCGAGGGCTCCCACTGTGAGCAAGGGCGTGATGGCAATGGGAGTACGGAATGCAGGTCAGCGTGTTCGGTCTCGGTCATGCAGGCTCGGTCGCGGCCGGCTGCCTCGCGGCGCAGGGCCATGACGTCATCGCTTTCGACCAGGATCTCAGCAAGACGGATCTGATCCGGCGCGGCATGGGGCCGGTCAGGGAACCGGGCCTGGATGCTCTGATCAAAGAGTCGGTCGGCGCCGGCAAGCTGACGGTGACGACGAATATCGCGAGCGGAATCGAGAATTCGGCGCTGTCCAACATCTTCTCCGCCACCTCGTACCGGCCGCATGCCGATCGCGACCTGGTCGAACTCACCGGCCTGTGCCGGCAGATCGGCGTCGCGCTGGCGACCAAGACGAAGTTTCATTCCATCGTGTTTCGCACGACGCTGCCGCAAGGCGCCACGCGCGGCGCGCTGATCCCCGCGCTGGAGCGCGCCTCCGGCAAGCGCGTCGGCGTCGATTTCGGCGTCGCCATCTATCCGACGTTCCTGCGTCACGGCACCGCGATCCAGGATTGCATCAACCCATCGGCCATCCTGGTGGGCGTCACCGACGACGAGACCCTGGCGCGGCTGCGCGAGATGGATATCGCCGTGCAGGCGCCCGAGCTGGTGGTCGATCTGGCGGAGGCCGAGGCCATGACCCGCGCCGGCGGCGTGTGGCCGGTGCCCAGCGAAACGGCGGAGAAAGAGCAGCCGTCGCTGGCGGGTTTCGCCATCGCCGCCACCAACCTGGGCAGTTGCTGACCACTCAAAGTCTTATATAGTTGCCGTCGAGCGGCCTTGCCGTTCGTGGCCGGCGGCCTATTCTCTGGCTCGCGTTCCGAGCCGCTCATCAGCGACGAGTTTTCATGACCGGTCACAATTTCCATCGCAGCATCCTGCGCGAATACGACATCCGCGGCATTGTCGGCGAAACCCTGTTCGAGGCGGATGCCGAATGGATCGGCCGCGCCTATGGCACGGTGCTGACGCGCAAGCTGGGCCGCACGCCGATCATCGCTCTGGGCAGGGACGGCCGCCTGAGTTCGCCGCAGATGGCGGCAGCCTTGCTGCGCGGGCTGACCTCGACCGGCGCCAAGGTGCTGGATGTCGGCTGCGGGCCGACGCCCATGGCCTATTTCGCGGTCTATCACCTCGAGACCGACGGCGGGATCATGGTCACCGGCTCGCACAACCCGCCGACCCACAACGGCTTCAAGATGATGATCGGCCGCAAGCCGTTCTATGGCGCGGCGATCCAGCAATTGGCAACGCTCGCCGCGAGCAACGACGTGATGCGCGGCAGCGGCACGCAGGAAAGCCGGCCGGTGCTCACCGCGTATGTCGACCGCTTGGCGTCGGAACTGGCGGATGTCGATTTGTCCGGTTTGGCGATCGGCTGGGATGCCGGCAATGGCGCGGCCGGCGAGGCGATGACGCTGCTGACGAAGAAGCTGCCCGGCAAGCATGTGCTGCTGCACGAGCGGATCGACGGCACCTTTCCGGCGCATCATCCGGATCCGACCGAGCCCAAGAACCTGGTCGACCTGCAGCAGGCGGTGGCGCAGCAGAAGCTCGATCTCGGCATCGCCTTCGACGGCGACGGCGACCGGATCGGCACGATCGATGCCAAGGGCCGTATCCTGTGGGGCGACCAGATGCTGGCGATCCTGGCGCGCGACGTGCTGAAGGACAGGCCGGGCGGCACCATCATCGCCGACGTGAAGGCGAGCCAGGTTCTGTTCGACGAAGTGGCGCGCCTGGGCGGCAAGCCGATGATGTGGAAGACCGGCCATTCGCTGATCAAGGTGAAGATGGCGGAGGTGCAATCGCCGCTGGGCGGGGAGATGAGCGGCCACATCTTCTTCGCCGATCGCTTCTACGGTTTCGATGACGCGCTCTATGCGGCGGTGCGGCTGCTGAAGGCGGTGGTGCGCCATGGCGGCGATCTGGCGGCCTTGCGAGATCAGCTGCCGACCCTGGTGAGCACGCCGGAGCTGCGCTTCGAGTGCGCCGACGAGCGCAAGTTCAAGGTGGTGGAGCAGGTGCGCGATCGCCTGAAGGGCGAAGCGGCGACGTTCGACGATATCGACGGAGTCCGGGTCAATACCCGGGACGGCTGGTGGCTGCTGCGCGCCTCCAACACGCAGGCGGTGCTGGTCGCCCGCGCCGAGGCGCGCGATCAGGCCGGGCTGGCGCGCTTGAAGTCCAGCCTGTGCCGTCACCTGGAATCGAGCGGCGTGGCCGTGCCCGTGGAAATGGCTCAGGGTGCTGCGTAGCGCACCACGTCCTGCTCGATGGCGCCGAAGATGCTGGCGCCGTCGCGATCCAGCATCTCGATCGTCACCTTGTCGCCGAATTTCAGGAACGGCGTCGTCGCGCTGCCGTTCAGTAGCGTCTCCACCGTGCGCTGCTCGGCGATGCAGGCATAGCCGGCGCCGCCCTGCGCCACCGGCTTGCCCGGCCCGCCATCGGCGCCCTTGTTGGAGACGGTGCCGGAGCCGATGATGCTGCCGGCCGCTAGCGGCCGCGTGCGCGCGGCATGCGCGATCAATTGCCCGAAATTGAAGGTCATGTCGCGGCCGGCATCCGGCTTGCCGAAGGGCGCACCGTTCAAATGGCTGAGCAGTGGCAGATGCAGCCGGCCCTCGTTCCATACGCTGCCCAGCTCGTCCGGCGTGACCGCGACGGGCGAGAACGCGCTGCTAGGTTTGGACTGGAAGAAGCCGAAGCCCTTGGCGAGCTCGGCGGGAATCAGGTTGCGCAGCGACACGTCGTTGACCAGCATCAGCAGCTTGATGTGCTTCAGCGCCTGCACCGGATCGATGCCCATGGGCACGTCATCGGTGACGACCGCGATCTCCGCCTCGAAATCGATGCCCCAGGCTTCGTCGGCCATCTCGATCGCGTCGCGCGGTCCCAGGAAGGAATCCGAGCCGCCCTGGTACATCAGTGGATCGGTCCAGAAGCTGGGCGGCATCTCCGCCCCGCGCGCCTTGCGCACCAGCTCCACGTGATTGACGTAGGCCGAGCCGTCCGCCCATTGATAGGCGCGAGGCAGGGGTGCCGCACAAGCGGCTGGATCGAACACGATGGTGTCATTGCGCCGGTCGGCCTCCAGCTCGATGGCCTCGATGTTCAGCAGCGGCGCGACATTGGCCCAGTCGTCGAGCGCCGCCTGCAGCGTGTGCGCGGCAAGGGAAGGGGCGGCCAGCGACAAATCGCGGCTGACCAGATGCAATCGGCCATCGCGGTTGTCATCCTTGAGCGTCGCGAGCTTCATTTTCCCAGCTCATTTTCCGGGCGATTTCCAGCTATCGACATAGCCTTTCCATTCGACATCGGCCGGCAGGTCGCCGACCTGCAGCGCGTCGCGGGCATCCACCATCACGGCATACTCGTCGGTGGCGGGCTTGCCGGGGGTGAAGGCATTCTTCAGCGCCTTGGGGTGCGGGCCGTGGGTGAAGCCGCAGGGATGGAAGGTCACCATGCCCGGCTTGATGTTATCGCGGCTGAAGAAATCGCCCGCGTGATAGAACAGCACCTCGTCATAATCGTCGTTGTTGTGAAAGAACGGCACCTTCAGCGCATCGGCGCCGGATTCGAACGGGCGCGGACAGAAGGTGCAGACGACGAAGCGGTTGCCGACGAAGGTGGTATGCGCCGAGGGCGGCAGATGGTAGCGGTGGCTCATCAGCGGCCGGATGTTCTGGACGTTGATGCGCACCGGTGCCAGATCGCCCTTCCAGCCCACCGCATCCAGCGGATTATAGGGAAAGGTGACGGTGGAGATGGCGCCGCCGCGCTTGATCTTCACCTGCCAAGTCTTCCGGTCCTGTTGCGCCAGGAACGCCTCGTCGATCGCCGGCACGTCCAGCATCGCCGGATCGAAAATGGCATGCGGGCCGACCAGGCCCTTTTCCGGCAGCAGATAAGACCCGTTGGTGGCTTCGATCAGCAGCGCCGTCATCTTCTGCGCGCTGTCGATGCGCCACATGGTGCCGCGCGGGAGCATGATGTAATCGCCGGCGCGGATCGCGAGATGGCCGTAATCGCAATAGAGGTCGCCGGCGCCTTCGTGCACGAAGATGAGCTCGTCACCGTCGCCGTTGCGCGCCAGGGATTCCATCCGCTGCGGCACGCGCCAGAAGCGCAGCTTCACATGGGCATTGGACAGGAAACAGGGCGCGTCCCAGGGCGAGGCCTGGGCGTTCTCGATCCTGTTGAGATCGAAGGCGCGCGGGCGCAGCGGGCCTTCCCAATCCACCCAGCCGGTCGGCGGGTTGCGGTGATACATGTGTGTCGCCGGGCCGAAGAAACCCTCCTTGCCCAGCTCGCGCTCGAACGTGCCCTCCGGCAGGGAGGCATGCGCCTGACGCGAGGCGCGGCCTTCGACGCGTGGAAAGGCGATGTAGTTCTTCATGATGGCACCTGGTCCTGCCGCCGGAATCTTGCCACCGGACGGTCCATGCTCTAAGATCGTTTCATTTGAAACGAGTGTCAAGGAATTTGTTTCAAGTGAAACGATCACCCAAGCGGCCGAGAAAGCCATCGCTGGGAGACTCAAGCGAGTTCCGTCTGGAATTGTTCCTGCCCTATCGGCTGTCCGTGCTGGCCAATCGCCTGAGCCGCGAGTTCGCCCGCCGATACCAGGACGAATTCGGCTTGTCGATCCCGGAATGGCGGGTGATCGCGGTGCTCGGCGCCTTCGCGCCGCTGTCGTCCAACGAGATCGGTGACAAGACCGAAATGGACAAGGCCAAGGTCAGCCGCGCCGTGGCGGCGCTGCTGAAGTCCGGCCGCATCGAGCGCGCCGCGCACCCGACCGACCAGCGGCTGATCCAACTGACCCTGAGCCGCCAGGGGCGGAAGATCTACGAGGCGATCGTGCCGCGCGCCCTGGAGCTGGAGGCGACCCTGACCGGCGCCATGTCGCGGAGGGAATTGGCGCAGGTGCAAGAATTGCTGGACCGACTGGAGGAGCGCATCGCTTCCGTCGCAACCGAATGAAGCGCAAACAAAAAACCCGGCCGCGAGGCCGAGGTTTTCCGTTGATCCAGTGGCCAGGCTCAGTGGTTGCGCGACCAGCCGATGCGGTATACGCGGCCGGTTTGTGCGCCCTCGACACTCTTCGCATATCCGAGGGCGACCTCGCTTGCGGGCACGGCCTTGGTGCCCCGGAAGTAGGGTCCGTAGGCTGGCAGCGATTCCTCGACCACGGTCGGGCTGACGACATTGATGCGCAGACCGCGCGGTAGCACGATCGCCACGCCGTGGACGAATCCCTCAAGCCCGCCATTGACCAGGGCGGCCGATACGCCCTCGCGGATCGGATCATCGTTGAGAAGGCCACTGGTCAGCGTGAAGGAGCCACCGTCACGGATGTATTTGAGACCCAGCATCACAAGGTTGACCTGGCCCATCAGCTTATTGCGCAAGCCGACCTCAAATTGCTCGGCGGTGAACTGCTCGAACGGCCCGAAATGAACCTTCCCCGTGGCGCAGACTATCGCATCGAACGCGCCGGTCTGCCCGTAGAGCCGCTCGATCGACTTCGGGTCGGCAATGTCCACCTGAAAGTCGCCACTGTTGCGGTTGACGCGCACAACCTCGTGACGGGCGCTCAACTCCGAGTCCACGGCTTTGCCGATGGTGCCACTGGCTCCGACGAGAATGATCTTCATGATGGCTCCTTTTCCCACGCTGAAAACGGACCGGCGTCACATGATTTCGGCGAAGTCGTCAGCCTCGCCTTACCGGTCGCTATGTACGCGACCCCAATGGCACCAAACAAAAAGCCCCGGCTGCGAGGCCGGGGCTTTCCGTTGATCTTGCGATCCGAAGTGGTGCTTAGCCCAGCTTCAGATTGCCGGCGGCCTGCTTGCCGCGCTCCGTCACGATGTCGAAGCTGACCTTCTGACCTTCCGTGAGGCCGGGCAGGCCGGCGCGCTCAACGGCGCTGACATGGACGAAGACGTCCTTCGATCCATCGGACGGCTGGATGAAGCCGAAACCCTTTTGCGCGTTGAACCACTTCACGGTACCGTTAGCCATTCGTATCTCCTAGGCTCTCAAGGCGTGCTGTAACGATCACGCCGTCTCGTGCCGCGCGACTGCCGCACGGCGATTATCACAACCTGGATTTTGGGATAGTCGTGTGATCAAGCCGTTCGCGCGATTGGACCCGCCGAACGCTTGACCGGCAAGGCAGGCCAAAACGTCGATTGCGGCGGGCATATGACACTTGGCCCATGCCGGCGTCAACTCAAAAGCCCGCACCGCGGCCTCGGGTAATGCCATGGCGGCATGATTAACTGTTATTTGTCAATGGTTTACGGAGTGTCCCGGGCCGGTGCGGGCCTTGGACCTTTAACCGGGCGGGATTGAACTCCAGTGCCTGGCGGCGGCCGAAATCTCCGTGTAATGCCCCACTCGGGCCGGTATTCGCCTGATCTGCTCCCGGCGCGATCCGATCGGCAGTCATCATCCAAACGTGACGCGCGCCTGCTCGACTTCTTCCGCCTGTGCCGATGTATCCCGGAATAGAAATAGGCAATAGACCGAGATTATCCGGTATTCGCGTTTCGGCGCCGCGCCCCCAATTCTAAGCCCGGGTGCGTTCACCGATTCTTGCGTTGTTTCAATCGCGCCATGGAGTCGATGTTGCGACGCCCGGGCTACCTGACATCCCGTGCGCGTGACTAGGGAGG
>DASZQC010000031.1:0-13101 GCA_035549815.1 Dongiaceae bacterium | reverse complement strand
CGGGATCACCAAGGTTGTCAGGCGCGGATGCCGCGCGCCGGCGCCGGCCGCCATCGTCGGGGGAAACATGGATTCGAATTGGTCGCAGGGCTACGTTACCGAGGTGCTCTATACCGAGCACTTCTTCCGGGAGCTGTCGCCCGCCTGGCTGAACTACGTCGCCGTCAGCAACGGCTGCTTTCCGCGGCCGCTGACGCCCGGCTTCACCTATCTGGAGCTTGGCTGCGGCCTCGGTCACTCGGTCGGCCTGCTGGCCGGCGCCTATCCGCAGGGCAAGTTCTACGGCGTCGATTTCAACCCGGCCCATGTCGATAGCGCCCGCCGCTTCGTCGCCAACGCCGGCATCAACAATGTCGAGTTCATCGAGAAGGGCTTCAACGATCTGACGGCGCAGGACGTGCCGGAATGCGACTTCATCGTCCTGCACGGCGTCTATGCCTGGGTCAGCGCCGAGGTGCGCGCCGGCATCCAGCGGGTGATCCTGGAGCGGCTGAAGCCCGGCGGCATCGTCTATAACAGCTATAATTGCCTGCCCGGCTGGGCTGCGGACTCTCCGTTGCAGAAGCTGGTGCTGGAGACGGCGCGGCACATGTCGGGCGATGCGACCCATCGCACCCAGGCGGCGCTGAAATCGGTCGAGGAGCTGGTCGGCGCCAAGTTCACCTTCTTCACCGGCAATCCGGCGGCCGGCAAGCTGGCGGCGAAGATGGCCGACCGCAACGCCAACTACCTGGCGCACGAATTCCTGAACGAGCATTGGACGCCGTTCTATTCCGCCGACGTTGCGGACGAGATGGCGCGGGCCAAGCTCAACTTCGCCGGCTCCGCCACGCTCAGCGAAAATCATCTCGAGCTGCTCGGCGCCGATGCGCTGCAGGCCGCGATCAAGAAGCAGCCGACCGTGCGGCTGAAGCAGCTCTTCCAGGATCTGGCGCTGAACCAGCGCTTCCGCCGCGACGTCTTCGTGCGCGGCCACGCCCAGCTCGGCAAGGCGGCGATCCAGCAGAACATGGCGGGCCTGGCCTTCGGCGCGGCGCGCGACCTGACCGACGTCACCAACGTGGCAAAGGTGGCGCGCGGCGAGGTGAAGTTCGACGAGAAGGGCTTTGCCGCGCTGAAGGAATGTTTCGCCCAGGGCACCTGGACCGTCGCGGAGCTGCGGCAGGAGATGCAGCGCCGCAAGCTGCCGCAACTCGACGTCGAGCGCACGGTCAATCTGATGGCGGCGACCGGCATCATCATTCCCTGCGCGCTGGGCGCAAGGCCGCGCCCGATCCCGGCCGAGGCCAAGCAGGTGAAGGTGACATCCGAAACCAACCGCGCGCTGATCAAGCGCATGTCGGACAATCTGATCGCCGGCAATGCGGTTTCCATTGCCGCCGGCTCGGCGATCGGCATCGATCCGGTGCATGCGCTGATCATCACGCTGTTGCAGCAGCCCTGGAAAAGCCGTGCCGAGGCCAAGGAGCGGTTGAAGGAAGAGGTGCTGCGCCGGCGCATCCGCTTCAATCGCGGGCCGAGTGAGACCAAGGGTGGCGACAAAGGCGCAGACGCCAAAGCGGGGGAAAAGGGCGAGATCAAATCCGGCGACAAGGTCGTCATCGGCAAGGAGGTCGTGGTCCAGGGCAAGATCGAGATACCGACGGACGACGCCATGCGCGGCGGCCAGTATTTCGACAAGTTCTTTACCGCCGAAGGGCCGCTGCTGCACCGGCTGGGCATTCTCGAACTCGTGTGAGGCCGACTTCGCCGCGAAAGTCGGGTGAAATTCAGGATTAGGCCGGCTGGACTAGGAATGATCGGCTAGGGCGGAAAATGTGCGATCGGTCGCTTGCCGGCGCCCTGAAAACGCCTAGATTTCGCCGCATAAGGCGGCACCGAAATGTCGGGGCCGGAATTGGGACCGGTCCCAGATATGCGGTCGGCTTGTAAGTAGGGCGTCAGACAGGATTGTTACATGGGTGCCGAGCGACGGGAGGGGCCTTCCCGCGCGCTGCCTTGGCGACAATCGTTAACCAGAATATAAGGTAAATATGCGGTGCTGGGGCCGGATTGGCACCGCCGAACACTGGGTCGGGACACATGGAATCTGCGAAGCCCTCCAACATGGGCGCTACCACGAAGGCGGAGGGCAAGCCTGGCGGCGAAGCCGGCCCAACCCCGACCTCCAGGATTCTTTCCGGCGCCCCGGCGGCAGACGGCGCCAAGCCCGCATCGGGATCGCCCAACTCCGTGTCACCGGGCGCGATCTCGACGCCGCCCGCGGGCGGCGCGCCCAAGCAGATGTTCGTGTTTCAGAAACCGGGCGGCGCGCCGCAGGCTGCCGGCCCGGGCGGCGCTTCGGCGGCAGGGGCCGCCGCACCGGCCGCCAGCGCCAATGCGAATCCCAATCCCGCCTCTTCCAGTCCCGCGCCGCCGCCGGCTGCCGCGCCAAAGGCCGCGCCGGTCGCGAGCGCGCCAGCCAACCCAGGGGCTGCGGTCGGCGCGCTGGCCGTGGCGCAAGAGCCCGGCCTGCCGGTTGACATCGGCGAAGTGGAGATGCGGCCGGATGCGCTGCTCTCCTGCCTGGTCATCCTGACGCGCCTGTTTGGCAACCCGAAATCGCTCGCGGCATTGGCCGCCGGTCTGCCGATCGGCGAGCAGGGCATGAATCCGGACCTGTTCATCCGCGCCGCGGACAATGCCGGCCTCTCCGCCAACAAGGTGAAGCGCGGCCTTGCCGATGCCAAGGCGATGAACCTGCCCGCGGTCCTGCTGCTGAAAGACCGCCAGGCCGTGGTGATGCTCTCCCAGGTCAAGCAGGGCCAGGTCGACGTCGCCACCACCGACAATCTGGACGGCATCGTCACGCTGCCCGTCTCGGAGCTGGAGGGCCAGTATACCGGCACCATGCTGGTGGTGCGGCCGAAGATCCGACTGGATACGCGCTCCTCGGAAGTCACCGACGCGCCGCCGCGGACCTGGTTCTGGGGCGAGGTGGCGCGGCACACGCCGGTCTATCTCGAGGTCGTGCTCGCGGCGCTGATGATGAACCTGTTCACCATCGCCTCGTCGATCTTCTCCATGCAAGTCTATGATCGCGTGGTGCCGAACAAGGCGGAAGAGACCCTGTGGGTGCTGGCGCTCGGCATCTTCATCATCTACAGCGCCGACTTCATGCTGCGCACCATGCGCGCCTATTTCCTGGATCGCGCGGGCAAGGCGCTGGACCGCAAGGTGTCGTCCTCGATCTTCGAGCACATCCTGTCGCTCAAGATGTCGGCCAGCCCGCAATCGGCCGGCGCCTTTGCCAGCAACGTCCAGCAATACGAGACGCTGCGCGACTTCTTCACCTCCGCCTCGCTGTCGGCGCTGATCGATTTGCCGTTCGTGCTGGTGTTCCTGGTGATCATCTACCTGGTCGCGGGCCCCGTGGTGGTGGTGCCCATGGTGCTGATCCCGACGGTCATCTTGGTCAGCGTGCTGGTGCAGTTCCCGATGAAGCGGGCGATCGAACGGTCTTACCGCGAAAGCTCGCAGAAGCACGCGACCCTGGTCGAGGCGATCAACGGCCTCGACATGATCAAGGCGACCTCGGCCGAAGGCCAGTTGCAGCGCGACTGGGACGGCTATGTCGCGGCCTCTTCGGCCTCGTCGGAAACCTCGAAGATGTGGTCGACGATCGGCATCAACTTCGTGATGTACGCCTCGAACCTGGCGACCACTGCCGTGATCGTGTGGGGCTGCTATCGCATCTTCGCGTCGTCGGACCCCAACAGCAACATCCACATGACCACCGGCGCGCTGATCGCCGCCTCGATGTTGACCGGCCGCGCCATGGCGCCGCTGGGCCAGATCGCCGGCCTGATCATCCGCTTCCACCAGTCCTGGACGTCGCTGAAGGGCCTCAACCGCCTGATGGCGCTGCCCGTCGAGCGGCCGCGCGGCAAGGTGTTCATCCGCCGCCCGCGCATCGAAGGCGCCATCGAGTTCCGCAACGTGCAGTTCAAGTATCCCGGCGCGCAGACCGCGGCGCTGGACGGTGTCTCGTTCAAGATCCAGCCGGGCGAGCGGGTCGGCATCCTGGGCCGCATCGGCTCCGGCAAGACCACCATCGAACGCCTGATCCTCGGCCTCTATGAGCCGAGCGAGGGCGCCGTGCTGGTCGACGGCACCGACATCCGCCAGCTCGATCCCACCGACCTGCGCCAGAATGTCGGCTGCGTGCTGCAGGACCCGCATCTGTTCTTCGGCTCGGTCAAGGACAACATCACGCTCGGCGCGCCTTACGTCGACGAGGCGTCGGTGATCCGTGCCGCGACCATGGCCGGCGTCGACCAGTTCGTGCGCCAGCATCCGCTGGGCTACGACATGCCGGTGGGCGAGAACGGCCGCATGCTGTCGGGCGGCCAGCGCCAGGCGGTCGCCGTGGCGCGCGCGCTGCTGTTGAACCCGCAGATCCTGATGTTCGACGAACCGACCAGTTCGATGGACAACAGCACGGAAGCCGCCTTCAAGCAGCGCCTGGGCACGATCGCCAAGGGACGCACCATCGTCCTGGTGACGCATCGCCATTCGATGCTGGCGCTGGTCGATCGCCTGATCGTGCTCGACCGCGGCAAGGTGGTGGCGGACGGACCGAAGGCCGGCGTGCTCGAGGCCTTGATGGGCGGCCGCGTCCAGGCGCGGGAATAAGCGCGAGAGCGTAGAAAGACGGGATAGGCGCCATGTCGCTGACCAACCGGGATCTGTGGATCGATCCGTCGGAGACCGAGCGCGAAGGTACGCGCATGTTCGGCCATCTTCTGCTGATCGCCGTCGTGCTGATCGTGGCGACCGGCCTGATCTGGGCGCATTTCGCGGTGCTGGACGAGATCACGCGCGGCGAGGGCAAGGTGATTCCCTCCAGCCAGACCCAGGTGGTGCAGAGCGAGAAGGGCGGCGTGATCCTCGATCTGAAGGTGCGCGAGGGCGACATCGTCAATGCCGGCGACGTGGTCGCGGTGATCGACAACACCCAGCTCGCCACCAACATGGCCGAACTGCAGCAGCGCTATTTCACCGGCCTGGCCGCTTCGGCGCGGCTGCAGGCGGAGCTCGCCGGCGTCAGCGATCCGGCGGAGATCAAGTTCGCCCAGGATCTGCTGGATAAGGCCCCCGAAGTGGCCGAGACCGAAAAGTCGGTGTTTGTGGTACGCCAGCAACAGCTCGAATCGCAACGCGCCACTTTGCGCTCCCAGGTCGAAACCAAGACACAGGAACTCCGTCAGATCGACACCAAGGTGTCGACGGCGCGGAAGAGCCTGTCCATCGCCCAGGAGCAGGCGGACATCCTGGCGCCGCTGGTGAAGACCGGCATTTCCTCCAAGGTCGATCTGCTGCGCGCGCAGCAGGAAGTGCAGGGCTATCAGTCGGAAATCTCCAACGCCGAAGCCTCGCGTGCACCCGCCCGCGCCGCGCTGGCCGAGGCCGAGGCCAAGCTGAAGGAGATCGATGCGACCTTCCGCGCCGAGGCGGCCCAGCAATTGTCGCAGCATCGCGCAGAGCTGGCCTCGGTCACCCAGTTGCTGACCGGATCGCAGAAGGAGGCCGGCCGCCAGAACCTGCTGTCGCCGGTCTATGGCACGGTAAAACAAATTCAAATTCATACGCTTGGCGGCGTTCTACAGCCGGCCGAAGCGCTCATGGAGATCGTGCCGATCGAGGACACGCTGCTGATCGAGGCGCAGATCCGGCCGCAGGATCGCGGCTTCATCGCGCCCAACCAGCCGGCCAAGATCAAGATCACCGCGTACGATTATTCGATCTATGGCGGGCTCGACGCCAAGGTCGAGCAGATCAGCGCCGACGCCATCGAGAACGAGCGCAAGGAGCTGTTTTTCCGGGTCCGCCTGCGCACCGACAAGAACTACCTAGTCGGCAAGGATGGCGGTGAATTGCAGATCATCCCGGGCATGACCGCGACCGTCGATATCTTAACGGGAAAGAAAACAGTCCTAGACTATTTGCTGAAACCGATCCTGAAGGCGCGTGATACCGCCTTGTCGGAACGATAAAAAATCTGATGCGGCGGGGCCACAAATCTGGTACTAAGCAAAAGGGACACAATCTTAGTATATGGTTTACTAAGAGTGCGATCGATCGGCTGACACGGCCGCAGAAAAGCGGCACCTAACCTGCGTTTTGGGGGAATCCATGAAGTTTGGAGCTATTTCGCTTCGTCGTACGACGCTGCTTCTCAGCACCGCTGCGGTTTTCGGACTGACGGGTCTTAGCACCGGCGCTTCGGCGCTGACGTTGCAGGAAGCGGTTGGATTGGTGATTGCCACCAATCCGGAAGTGGGCGTGACGGTGAAGGATCGCCGTGCGATCGACTTCGAGTTGCGCCAGGCGCGGGCGCTTTATTATCCGCAGATCGACGTGCGGCTCGACGCCGGAATCAACTTCTCGGAGAACGAGACCACCGATACGGGCAATGACCGCACCAATCAGGGCATCCACGACCACGGCCGCTGGCTCTATGGTCAGCGCGACGCCCAGGTGACGCTGCAGCAGCGCATCTTCGACGGCTTCGAGACCGACAGCGAAGTCGAGCGGCAGAAGAGCCGCATCGTGTCGGCCGGCCATCGCATCCAGGATCAGGGCCAGGTGTCCGCGCTCGACGCGACCCAGGCCTATCTCGACGTGCTGCGCCATACCGAGCGCGTGACCAACGCCGAAGCGAACGTCGCGGCGCATGAAGACACGCTGGGCTTGGTGCAGCGTCGCGCCGAACTGGGCGGCGGCAACGTCGCCGACGTGCGTCAGGCGGAAGCCCGTCTCGCCACCGCGCGCACCGCGCTCGAAGAGATCCAGGGCGACCTGCGCGACGCGCGCGCCGTGTTCCAGCGCGTGGTCGGCGTGGAGGCTCAGGATTTGGAGCCGGTCGTGCTCGATGGTGCGATGATCGCAGCCAGCGAGGAAGAATCGATCGCCCGCGCTTTGCAGACCAATCCGAAGATTTTGCTGGCCCAGGCCGACGTCGAGGTGGCCGGCCATGAGATCGACAAGGAAGCGGCGCCGCTCTATCCGCGTCTCGATCTTGAAGTGATCGGCAACAAC
Source organism: Dongiaceae bacterium (assembly GCA_035549815.1). Classification (GTDB taxonomy): domain Bacteria; phylum Pseudomonadota; class Alphaproteobacteria; order Dongiales; family Dongiaceae; genus Dongia_A. The sequence continues at coordinate 6,021 of DASZQC010000031.1, read as the reverse complement.
AACCGTCACAACAACGGCCGCGAAGACACCACCTACAGCGCCACCTTCCTGCTGGTCGCGCGCTACAACCTCTATCGCGGCGGCGCCGATCTGGCCCGCGTGCGTGAGTTCAAGTGGCGCAAGGCCGAGGCGCAGGAGCGTCTGCGTGTCGAAGAGCGCGGCGTGGCCGAGGATGTGCGCCTGTCCTGGAGCGCGCGCGACACGCAGCGCAACAGCGTCGCCACCCTGCAGGACCAGGTCGAAGCCAACCAGAACACGCGCGATGTCTATGCGCAGCAGTTCGACATCGGTCAGCGCAGCCTGCTCGACCTCTTGGACGCGACCAACGAGTTGTTCCTGTCCAAGAACGATTTGATCACCGCGCAGTATGAAGAGCTCTTCGCCAACTACCGCATCCTCGCCTCGCAGGGCGAGCTGGTGCAGGCGATGGGCGTGGCTTTCCCGAAGGAAGCCACTCCGGGCGAAGTCGACGACTTCGAGACCGTTGCGCCGGGCGATCCCGCCAACTAAGGCGGACGCGCATAGCGTATTCCAGAGCCCCGGCCGCAAGCCGGGGCTCTGTGCTTTTGGGCGCCTCGAAATCAGCGTGATTGCGGGCAGACGCGGTGTCATGGAAATGAAAGCGCAGGGTCCGCGCTTCTGCCGCGTTTGACTTCTACTGCTGGCGGGATAGAGGCCGGTGGCCCTCGCGCAGGTGTGGAGGCCCGGGCCGGAATCGAACCGACGTACGAGGATTTGCAGTCCTCTGCATGGCCACTCTGCCACCGGGCCGGCACGTCCGGCCGCTGGTTCCGCGGCCCTGCCTGAGCGAGCGCACGTATAGGGCCCAGACGGCCGGGCGGTCAAGCGCCGCAGGCGGCCTGGAGGCCGCGGTTTCCAAGCGGCTGCGACGGGCGGCCGCGCGTTGAGTTTGCCGCTGACGACCGGTATAAACGCCCCGGGTGTTGATGCCGGATCTCCGTTGGAACGGGGCGCCGGACGATGATTTCGAGACCCGCCAGATGTGCCGGTTGGACGCAGCCGGTCGGTGTCGGCGGGATGGTTTAAGAGAGGGCAGGCATGGATTACGCGGTTGCGCGCCAGCATATGGTCGATAGCCAGATCCGGACCAACAAGGTGACGGACGAGCGTCTGATCGAAGCGATTCGCACCTTGCCGCGGGAGCGTTTCGTGCCCGAGCCGATTCGCGCCAGGTCCTACCTCGACGACGATGTGGAGTTGTCGCCCGGCCGTTATCTGATGGAGCCGATGGTGACCGCCCGCCTGATCCAGGCGGCGGACGTGAAGCCCACCGACACCGTGCTGGTGATCGGCGCGGCGAGCGGTTATGCCGCGGCCTTGCTGGCAAAGCTGGCGAACGCCGTGGTGGCGCTGGAAAGCGACCCGGCCCTGGGTCAGCGCGCCGCCGCGGCCTTTGCCGAGCTCTCGATCGACAATGCCGCGATGGTCGAAGGACCGCTGCGCGACGGCTGCGCGAAGCACGCGCCCTATGACGTGATTTTCCTGGACGGCGCCATCGAAGAAGTGCCGCAGGCCGGGGCCACGCAACTGGCGGAAGGCGGCCGCATGGTCGGCGTGCTGCGCGAGCGCGGCGTCGGTCGTGCCGTGCTGTGGATCAAGGCCGGCAATGTGATGTCGAAGCGCGTCCTGTTCGACGCCAATGTCGCGCTGCTGCCGGGCTTCGCTGCGGCCAAGCGGTTCGAATTCTAGTGCCGCATCATCCGAATACATCGCGGCTGCGCCGCTGCGCGCCCCTTGCGCTTCTTCTGGCGCTGACGCCGCTGGCACCGGCCGAAGCTGCTTCGCTTTACGAGGCATTGGCCTCCGCCTACGCGACCAACCCGACCTTGGAAGCGGAGCGCGCCAATCTGCGGGCGACCGACGAGAACGTGCCGCAGGTGCTCTCCGAATGGCGGCCGAGCGTGATCGGCCAGGCCCAGGCCGGCCATGAATGGGACGAGGCAAAGGGCCCGGCGCAGGCTTTGACGGAGACCGAAACCTCGCCGCGCACCTACAGCATCACGGTGCGCCAGCCGGTTTTCGATGGTTTCGGCACCGTCTCCGGCACCTCGCAGGCGGAGAACCAGGTGGAGGCGGGACGGGCGCGCCTGATCAGCACCGAGCAGACCGTGTTGCAGAACGCGGTCACCGCTTACATGGCGGTTGTGCGCGACACCGCCGTGCTCGATCTCAACCGCAACAACGAGAAGGTGCTGGAGGCGCAGCTCGAAGCGACCCAGGCGCGCTTCGAGGTCGGCGAACTGACGCGCACCGACGTGGCGCAGGCGCAGTCACGCCTGCAAGGCGCCATTGCCGCGCGGATTCAAGCGGAGGGGCAGCTCACCAGCTCGCGCGCGATTTATCGCCAGGTGATCGGCGAGGATCCCGTCGCCGTGTCGATGCCGACCGACACGCCGCCTTTGCCGTCGAACCGCGAGGAAGCGGTGGCGTTGTCGCAGGCCGCGCCGAACGTCGTCGCCGCGCAATTTGATGAACGCGCGGCCAAGGACAATATCGACGTCCAGTTCAGCGACATGCTGCCCTCGGTCGCGATCGAAGGCAGCTATGAGCGCCGCGAGGATGTCGGGCTGCGCGACAACGAGGCCAATGTCGGCACCGTGCTCGGCACGCTCACCATTCCGCTCTATCAGGCCGGTGCGCCGGACGCGCGCGTGCGCCAGTCGAAGCAGGTCTACATGCAGACACGGCGCCTGACCGACGAGGCGCTGCGCGCGGCGGAACAGGAGGCGATCTCCGCCTGGCAGGGATTGCAGACCGCCATCGCCCAGTCGCAATCTTTCGAGGAGCAGGTGCGCGCGGCCGACCTTGCCCTCGAGGGCGTGCGGCAGGAGCAAGAGGTCGGCGCGCGCACCATCCTCGACGTGCTGGACGCGGAACAGGAATCGCTCAATGCCAAGGTCAGCCTGGTTTCTTCCCAGACCGATCGGGTGGTCGCCCAGTATCGCCTGCTGGCGGCCGGCGGCGCCCTGACGGCGGCCAATCTGGGCTTGAACGTCGACTTCTATGACCCCCGCCGGCATTACGATCAGGTCCGCGACAAATTCATCGGCACCGGGCCCAGCGTTGAATAGTGCGTTGGAATAGCGCCGGGGCGCGGAATTTTCAGGCCGAATGGTTTCCGGGTCTTAACTGCAAAATCGGGCGCTAACTCATGGATCGGGTGGGATAACCCATTCCTTGAGAAACCCCTGGGAAGTGGCTAGGATTGCTGGAGTTGGCGTGATAACGCAAAACAGCAACCGGCGGATCGCGCCGAAAGCTGCTGTACGCTGGGCAGGGCGCCTCCGGGGACGAGGTTATGAACGACGCGAAAGCCACTCAAGAACCGTCGATGGAGGAGATTCTCGCCTCGATCCGGCGGATTATCTCTGAGGAAGGCAACGCGGACGAGGCCGCGGAGAAGAAGGCCGAGCCGGCTCCTGCGCCGCCGCCACCGCCGGTTGCAGCAAAGGTCGAGCCGCCGGCCCCCGTCGCGCCACCCGAGCCGGCTGCAGCGGCGCCCGAGCCGGAGCCGGAACCCGAGATTGGGCCGGCGCCCGAGGAAGACGACCTCGTCCTGACGGAGGTGGCCGAGGACGAGTTGCCGGCAGAGCCGGAGCCCGCGCCGGAACCTGACCCCGAGCCGGAGCCCGAGCCCGAGCCCGAGCCAGAACCACAACCGGTACCGGAGCCGGAACCAGAGCCCGAGGAGTCAAGCGCCCCCATGGAACCCGAGATCGAATTGGCGCAAACGGCTCCGCAACCGACGGCGCGGCCGGATTCCGCGCCGGATTTAGGCGGCGAACCCTTGGTGTCGCCGGATGTCGCGTCCGCCTCGGCGGCGGCGATGGCGCAGCTCGTAGCACGGAGGACTCAGACCGTGGTGGAAGTGCATTCCCCGGGCCAGGGCTTGCTGGTCGAAACCTTGGTCCGCCAGGCGGTCGAGCCGATGCTGCGCGACTGGCTGGACGCCAACCTGCAGGGCATCGTCGAGCGCCTGGTGCGCCGCGAGGTCGAGCGCCTGTCGCGCCGCGCCGAATTGAGCTGAGTCCGGTCCCGCCCGGTTGTTGAACAGGGGCGGCCGGGCTCGGTTGACGGGCCTCTGCCCGCCGCTATAACTCCCCCCGACTTTCGCGTTTCTCGAGGAACCCCAGCAATGCTGGAAAAGACTTTCCGACCCGACGAGGTCGAAAAGAAGCACTATGCCGCGTGGGAAGCAGCCGGTGAGTTCGCCGCGCATCCGGAGTCCAACCAGACTCCCTATACCATCATGATGCCGCCGCCGAACGTGACCGGCAGCCTGCATATGGGCCATGCGCTGACCTTCACGTTGCAGGACGTGCTGATCCGCTACGAGCGCATGAAGGGCCGCGACGCCTTGTGGCAGCCGGGCACCGACCATGCCGGCATCGCCACGCAGATGGTGGTGGAACGCCAGCTCGCCCAGCAGGGCATCAAGCGCACCGATTTGGGCCGCGAGAAATTCCTGGAGAAGGTCTGGGAGTGGAAGGCCGAATCCGGCGGCGCCATCACGCATCAGCTCCGCCGCCTCGGCGCTTCCGCCGATTGGCCGCGCGAGCGCTTCACCATGGACGAGGGGCTGAGCCTCGCCGTCCGCAAGGTGTTCGTCGATCTCTACCGCCAGGGCCTGATCTATCGCGATAAGCGCCTGGTCAACTGGGATCCGAAGCTGCACACCGCGATCTCCGATCTTGAAGTGCAGCAGAAGGAGAGCAAGGGGCATCTCTGGCACCTGCGCTATCCAATCGAGGGCGAGACGGGCCGCTACCTCGTGGTGGCGACGACGCGGCCCGAGACGATGCTGGGCGACACCGCAGTCGCCGTGCATCCGGAAGACGAGCGCTACAAGGCGCTGATCGGCAAGCATGTGATTTTACCGATCGTCGGGCGGCGCATTCCCATCGTCGGCGACGACTATGCCGATCCGGAAACCGGCAGCGGCGCGGTGAAGATCACGCCGGCGCACGACTTCAACGATTTCGAGGTCGGCCGCCGGCACAGTCTCGAGATGATCAACATCTTCGACCGCGACGCGCGCATCAACGAGAATGCGCCGGAGGCTTATCGTGGCCTCGACCGCTACAAGGCGCGCGAGAAGGTGGTCGCGGAGTTCGAGGCGCTGGGCCTGCTGGAGAAGATCGACGACCACGCGCTGACGCTGCCTTACGGCGACCGCTCCGGCGTGGTGGTCGAGCCGTGGCTGACCGACCAGTGGTATTGCGACGCCAAGACGCTGGCCCAACCCGCCATCAAGGCGGTGGAGGAGGGGCGCACGGTCTTCGTGCCCAAGCAGTGGGAGAACACCTATTACGACTGGATGCGCAACATCCAGCCGTGGTGCATCTCGCGCCAGCTCTGGTGGGGCCACCAGATCCCGGCCTGGTATGCGCCCGACGGCAAGATCTTCGTCGCAATGGACGAGGAAGAAGCCAAGGCGCTCGCCCGCAAGGAATATGGCAGGGACGTCGCACTGACTCGCGATTCCGACGTGCTCGACACCTGGTTCTCGTCCGGACTTTGGCCATTTTCGACTCTCGGATGGCCCCAAGAGACGCCGGAGCTGAAGCGCTATTACCCCGGCGACGTGCTGGTCACCGGCTTCGACATCATCTTCTTCTGGGTCGCCCGCATGATGATGATGGGCATCCATTTCATGGGCGATGTGCCGTTCCGCACCGTCTACATCCACGCGCTCGTCCGCGACGAGCACGGGCAGAAGATGTCGAAGTCCAAGGGCAACGTCATCGATCCCCTGGAGCTGATCGAGAAATACGGCGCCGACGCCTTGCGCTTCACCCTGGCTGCCTTGGCCGCGCAGGGCCGCGATATCAAGATGTCGGAGAACCGCGTCGAGGGCTATCGCAACTTCGCGACCAAGCTGTGGAATGCCACGCGCTTTGCCCAGATGAACGAATGCAAGCCGGTGGCGAGCTTCCGTCCGGCAACGCTCAGGGATCCGGTCAATCGCTGGATCGTCGGGCGGCTGGTGGCTGCGACGCG
>DASZQC010000030.1:0-1751 GCA_035549815.1 Dongiaceae bacterium | reverse complement strand
GAAAGAAATCAAGACCTGGCGGCGCATCTGGAAGATCGAACTGATCGAAACCAAAAACCACCTCTGGCGCGATCTCTACCCCGACCTCATCCCCGGCGCCGTCATTCCGGGCGGCCATAGTCCGACCCCGGAATCCCGCCGTGGCCGCAAGGCCGCTCTTGCAACTATAAGCGCAGGAAAGGCGGCTGACGCCGCCGGCGGGATTCCGGTTCTTGCTGCGCACGCCCCGGAATGACGGAGTTGTGCTATCCCAACGCCTCTACCACGCGCAGCGCATCGTCGTCGGTCATGCCGGGAAATAGCGGCAGCGACAGGCAGCGGCTGTAGTATTTTTCCGCGCCGGGCAGATGCGTTTCGCCGTAGAGCGCCTTGTAATAGGGTTGGCGGTGCACCGGCATGTAATGCACTTGCGCGCCGATGCCGGCTTGGCGCAGGCGGCGGATCAGTTCGCCGCGCGACGCGGCCGAAAAATCCATCAGCGCGATGAACAGGTGCGGGCAGGCACCGGGGTTCATGCGCACGTGATCGATATGCGCGGGCAGGGCGTCGGCGTAGAGCAGGCTGAGCGCGCGGCGCCGGTTGGCGAACGCCGGCAGCTTGCGCATTTGCGACAGGCCAAGCGCGGCCTGGATGTCGCTCAGCCGATAATTGTAGCCGAGCGATTGCATTTCATAGGCCCACGGCGCGGCGAGCCCGTCCGTATCGCTGCTGAGCGAGGCATCGACGAACTCGTCGGCCTCGCGCACGACGCCGTGGTTACGCAAGCGGCGCAGCTTTTGCGCCATATCTGGATCGCGCGTCGTCACCATGCCGCCTTCGCCGGTGGCGATGGTCTTGACCGGGTGAAACGAGAACACTGTCATGTTGCTGTGGCGGCAATTGCCGACGCGGCCGGCCTCGCTGCTGGTCGCCAGCGCGTGGCAGGCGTCTTCGACGATGGCGGCGCCGATTTTCTGGGCGATCACTGCGATCTCTTCCATTGCGCAGGCGCTGCCGCCGAGATGAACCGGGACGATCGCCTTGATCTTGCGGGCGCCGGCGCGGGCGATCGCCTCGCGCAAAGTCGCCGGCGTCATCAGCGCGGTGTCGGGATCGACGTCGGCGAAGATGACATCGGCGCCGCAAAAGCGCGCCGCATTTGCCGTCGATAGAAATGTGATGGTCGGGACGATAACAGCGTCGCCGGGGCCTACGCCCAGCGCCATCATCGCCAGATGCAAAGCCGCGGTGCCGTTGGAACAGGCGATCGCGTGATCGGCGCCGACAAAATCGGCCACCGCGCGTTCGAACGCTTCGGCCGCCGGGCCGGTGGTCAGATAATCGGAGCGCAGGATCGCCGCGACGGCGAGGATATCCTGGTCGTCGATGGTCTGGCGGCCGTAGGGCAGAAAATTTTCTTGCGGCGCCGTCGCGGCGGCGGGGCGCAGGGCGCGCGCGTTCAAGCGACCACTGCCAGGCTCATCGGCGCGGTCTCCACGTCGGCGCGCAGTTTGGCTTTCAGCCGCACTGAATTGTTGCGCCTGGCGTTGAGCGCGGCCACGTCAGGCCGGCGCAGGCAGAAGGAGGCGATCTCGGAGGCGGAGGCGCAAGCGGCCCGCTCGCCCATCTGTTCAAACACCGCCTGCGCGAAGGCGAGATCCTCCGGCCAGCCCAGCGCCCAGCGCATGTGCGCAAAATCGCCGCCCGGACCGGTAAGACAGGCTTTCTTCAAATCCGAATTTGCACGCATCCAGCTCGTCACCCTCGCTCTG
>DASZQC010000029.1:0-26180 GCA_035549815.1 Dongiaceae bacterium | reverse complement strand
TGCAGGCATCGCGCCTGGCGCTATGCGCATTGACCGCGCGCACACTGGAACTATGCCTGTCCCTGCTCGGCATCGAGGTGCCGGAAAGGATGTAGCTCCCTTCAATCCCCTCCGCCTGAAAGGGGGAGGGTTAGGGAGGGGGCAGCCGCGCTCCCGCCACCAGCAATCTTCGCTCGCTGCCCCCACCCTTGCCCTCCCCCGTTCCGGTGGAGGGAGGTATGCTGGGCGTATGTCTCTTGACCTCTCTCCTGCTCTCACCGCCGCCCTGCGCGGCGCCCGCCGCATCGTCGCCTCCACCGGCGCCGGCATCTCGGCCGAGAGTGGGCTTTCCACCTTTCGCGACAAGCAGACCGGCCTCTGGGCCAAATACCGGCCGGAGGATCTGGCGACGCCGCAAGCCTTCCGCCGCGACCCGCGCATGGTGTGGGACTGGTATGAATGGCGGCGCGGCTTCGTGGCCGAGGCGCAGCCCAATCCGGGCCATCACGCCCTGGCGCGGATCGAGGCGCAGCGGCCGGACTTCCTGCTGGTGACGCAGAATGTCGACGGCCTGCACGCCAAGGCCGGCAGCCGCAACCTGGTCGAGTTGCACGGCAACATCCGCCGCTCGATCTGCTTCGACCGCCGGCACCTCGCGGAAAGCTGGGCGCCGACCAATGACCCGCCGCCACGCTGCGCGCAATGCGGTTCGCTGTTGCGGCCCGACGTCGTTTGGTTCGGCGAGGCACTGCCGCAGGATGCCCTGCAACGTGCGCAACAAGCCGCGGCGCAGTGCGACCTGTTCCTCAGCATCGGCACCTCGACCCTGGTCTATCCCGCCGCCGAACTGCCCTATATCGCCGGCAGCAACGGCGCCACGGTGATCGAGATCAATCCGGATGAAACGCCCTTGAGCCGCTTGGCCGATTTCGTCGTGCGGGAGAAGGCCGGCGTTGCATTGCCGGCGATTGCACAGGCGATGCTCGATCCCGCTGCCTTATTCTGAACGTCATGGTCGTGCCGAGCACGACCATGACGACTGAGTGTGGCAGGACCCGCTACGCCGCCATCTTCAGCATGCTGGCGGCGTAATAGTCGGCCAGGCCGTTCAGCGCGGCAGCACAATCGCCGTTGAACGACGCGCCGTGCATCAGGCCGAGCGTCGTCGGCTGCAGTGCCGCCAGCTTGCGGATGGTCGGTGCGGTGGCGGGACCGATGCTGGTGCCGTGGAACATGTCTTCCGCGGCCATCGCCGGACCGATGATATCCTTGTCCGTCAGGGCCGGTGCATCGCCCACATGCGTAAGAAGGTCGCCGCAGAGCAGCGTGCCGGTGGTCTCCTCGTACATCACGCCGGCTTCCCAGCAATGCGGCACATGCGGCGTGTCGATGTAGCGGATGCGCTTGCCGCCGAGATCCAGCATCTCGCCATCGCCCAGCATGCGCGGCGCACGGTCGGCGAGATCGTTCAGCGACACGAAACAGGCGGTGCGGCCATGCGCCACCTGCGCTTGGGGCGCGGCGGCCAGCCACTGGTTCATCGCGCCGCATTCGTCCGCCTCGATATGACCGAAGCCGATCCAGCGCAGGCTGTTCACCGGCACGATCTTCGCCACGGCCGTGGAGACCAGCGGAAAGATGCCGCGCATGCCGGTATGGAACAGCAGCGGCGCATCGCCCTTCACCAGGAACTGGTTGAAGGTGAAGCCACTCGGCGTCACCTGCGGCACGAAGGTCGACAGGCGATAAATGCCGTCGGCAATCTCGTTGATCCTGGTCTCCATCTCGCTTCTCCAGAGAGTCAATGTAAGCGTCAGCCCTTGTGGGTGACGCGAGCCTGAATGACTTCGGCAATCGCCTCGGCCGCCTGGTCCAGCGACAGGCCGGCGCGCTGCAAATTGCGATAGACCTCGATATCCAGCAGCGCCGCGATGACGCGGATAAGGTCGCGGTCGACCGCGAACGGCGCCAGCGCCGCGCGGGTCAGCTCGATGCGATGCGTCTCCTCGAGGGCGACGAACTCGCCCACGATCGGCACCAGATGCTGGTCGGGCCGGACGCGGTCGAAAAAGACCTCGTCCAGATGCGCCCATAGCGCCCGCGCGAGGTGGAAGGCGCGGTCCCGTATCGTTGTCGCGCCGGCGAGAATCTCTTCCCCCGGCGGCGGAAAGGTCGCCATCACCATCTGGCCGCAGGCGTTGACCGTTTGATCCAGGGTTGGGAAGTGGTGATAGACGGTCCCGATGCTGACCTTCGCCCGCTCCGCGATGTGCTTCATGGTGGTGGCCGCTATCCCCTGCTCGCCGTGCAGTTCGAAGGTCGCCTGGACGATACGACGGCGCGTTTCCTCCGCCCCCTCCGCCCGTTGCCTGAGCTGATACGCCCTGCGCTGCACGCCGGTCCTGCTATTTCATTGATGACTTATTCATTGAATATTTTATCAACGAAAGAGTCAAGCGTCCCGATGTATCATGACATTTTGTCTGTATTGACACTTCGTCTATCGAAGCGCATGAGTCCGCCATGACCGATCCCTTTGCCCTGCACCGCCCTGTTGCCCAGGCCATCGCCGCCCTGCTGCATCCGCATGCCGAGGTGGTGATCCACGATCTGAAGACCGACCGCGTCGTGGAGATCTGGAACGCCTTCTCGCACCGCAAGGCCGGCGATGAATCGCTGCTCGGCGACGATATCGACGTGCAGATGGATCGCGACGTGTTCGGACCTTACGAGAAGGCTGGGCCGGACGGCGCGCGGCTCAAATCCATCACCGCCGCCTTGCGCGACGCCAAGGGCAAGCGCATCGGCATCCTCTGCATCAACATGGATGTCTCGCAGTTCGACCAGGCGCTGAAGCTGATCGCCGCCTTCACCAGCGTCGCCGAGCCGCGGCCCGAAGCGATGTTCCGCCAGGATTGGCGCGAGCATATCAACCTCACCATCCGCGCCTTCCTGGAACGCAAGCGCAAGGCGCTGAAGGCGCTGGACCGCGACGAGCGCATCGAACTGATCGCCGAGCTGGATGCCGCCGGCCTGTTCGAGGCGCGCAACGCCGCGCCGCACGTCGCCAGCGCCATGGAGATTTCCCGCGCCACTGTCTATGCGCTGCTGAACGCCGCGCGTGCTAATCACAAACCGAGGGCCGCTCAATGACCCAGCTTCCCGACTTCAAGCTCGAGGTTTACCTTGGCAAGTGGGAATTCGCCGCCCGCTGGCACATGACGCCGTCGGACGCGCAGACCCTCACCATCAAGGAGCTGCTGGCGCTGGCCGATGCGGAGGATCGCGGCGCGTGGGACGACCTGCCCCTCTCTTACATCGAGACCTGGGGCACGCCGAAGCTGCGCGCCGCCATCGCCGCGACCTACCAGGGCGCAAAGCCTGAAGACGTGCTGGCCTTCGCCGGCGCCGAGGAAGGACTCTATTGCGCGATGCACGCGCTGCTCGGCAAAGACGGCCACGCGATCATCGTGACGCCGAATTACCAGTCCGCCGAGCAAGTGCCCCTGTCGCTCTGCGCCGTCGACGGCGTGGCGCTGCGCGAGGACCGCAACTGGGATCCCGATCTGGACGAGCTGGCGGCGAAGATCCGCCCGAACACTAAGCTCATCTCCATCAACTTCCCGCACAACCCGACCGGCAAGATCATCGATCGCGCCACCTTCGACGCGCTGGTGGCGTTGTGCCGCAAGCACGGCATCTGGCTGTTCTCCGATGAGGTCTATCGCGGGCTGGAGATCGACCCGGCGAAGCGCCTGCCCGCCGCTGTCGAGGCGTATGAGCGTGGCTTGTCGCTGGGCGTCATGTCCAAGGCCTATGGGTTGCCCGGCCTCCGCGTCGGATGGATTGCCAGTAAAGACCATGCGCTGCTGGCGAAGATGGAACGGATCAAGCATTACCTCTCCATCTGCAATGCCGGGCCGAGCGAGCATCTCGCCACCATCGCCTTGAAGGCGCGCGACCAAGTGATCGGCCGCAACGTCGCGCTGCTGAAAGACAATCTAAAGGCCGTTGAAAGCTTCTTCGCCGAGTATCCCGGCCGCTTCCAATGGTATCGGCCAGATGGGGGCTGCGTCGCCTTTCCCCGCTATGTCGGCACGGAGGGCGTCGAGACCTTCTGCCGCCGCCTTGTCGAGGAGGCCGGTATCGTGCTGTTGCCCGCCTCCATCTACACATCCAGCCTCAACCCCGTCGCCGCCGACCGCTTCCGCATCGGCTTCGGCCGCACCTATACCAAGGACGGGCTGAACGAGATGCGCAAGTTCCTGGCCAGGAACCGCGACGCCGCATGACCGAGTTTCCCTACGTCATCGTCGACGTGTTCGCCGACGCGCCGCTCCACGGCAATCCACTGGCCGTGGTGTTCGACGCCGACGGCTTGAGCGGCGCACAAATGGCGGCGCTGGGCCGCGAGTTCAACCTGTCCGAGACCGCCTTCATCCTGAAGCCGCGCGACCCGGCGCATACGGCACAGGTGCGCATCTTCACGCCGATGGAGGAAGTGCCCTTCGCCGGACATCCGAACATCGGCGCGGCCTTCGCCTTGGCGCGGCACGCCAAGCTCCCCAGTGACGACCTCGCGTTCGATGAGCTTGCCGGACTGGTGCGCCTGCGCCTGATGCGCGAGAGCGGCGCGATCGTCGGCGCATCTCTGCAGGCGCCGCAACCGTTGACCACGCAACCCGCGCCGGGGGCGGAGGTCTTCGCCGCGGCTCTATCGATCACGCTGCAGGATGTCGTGACAACAACACATGAACCGCTGATCGCCACCGTCGGTCTGCCCTTCGCTTTCGTCGAACTTGAGAGCCTCGAGGCGCTGGGTCGCATCCGCGTGCATCTGCCCGCCTTCGACAAGGTGCGCGATCGCGGCATCCTCGCCATCCACGCCTATGTGAAGGAGCCCACGTCCACCGGCTATCGCATCCAGGCGCGGAACCTCTCGCCCTATGACGGCATCATCGAAGACCCGGCCACCGGCAGCGCCAACGCCTCCCTCGCCGCCCTATTGGCGGAACGCGATCCACGCGCCGATTGCGAGATCGCCCTCGACGTGAAGCAAGGCGTCGAAATGGGCCGCTCCAGCCTGCTGCACGCCTCCGCGGAAAAACGCGGCGGCAAGGTCGCGCCACCCTTCGTCAGCGGTCGCTGTGCGCAGGTGATGCAGGGAACGTTGACGCTGTAATCCCCTCCCCCGTTCCGGCGGAGGGGGAGTCGGGGCGACAATCAGAGCAGCGCTTCCAACTCCGCGATGCTGTCGATCACCTCGTGCGCGCCAGCCTCGATCAGCGCCTCGCGCGGGGAGACGCCCGTCAAGACGCCGATGGCGCGGCCCGCCTTCCCCGCATGCGCCATGTGGATGTCGTGCGGGGAATCACCGACCACCGCGACGTTCGCGGTCGGCGTCGCGGTCAGGCGGGCGAAGGCCTCGACCATGCCGCCGGTCGGCTTCATGCCATGGCCGGTGTCGAAGCCGCAGATGAAATCCAGGTGCTGGTCGGCCTTGAAGATGCGCATGGCGGCGCGGGCCGATTCCTCGCTGTCCATCGTGGCAACACCCAGGCGCAGGCCGCGTCCCTTCAGCCGCCCGAAAAACAGCTCGAGGTCGAGCACCGGCGTCGCCACCTGCTTCTGGCGCGCCAGGAACATCTCATGCACCTTCGCATAGACCGGCTCCACGTCGGTAATGCCGAGGATGCCGCACCAGGCTTCCACGATCTGCCGGTTGCTGCCGGAGGCGATCGGCGACGAGGGGACGTATTTGCCGGTGACCATGTCCTTGCCGGACTTCTCCAGCACATAGCGCGCCTTGGCAAAGTCGCCGCCGGCCACCAGCAGGGCCGCGTCCTCGGTGACCGGTCCCCAGGTGCGATAGAAGTCGAACAAGGTACCGTCCTTGTCGAACAGGATGGCGTGGATCATTCCGGAACTGTCCTTGCCATCCTTACATCGGCGCGGCGCCGGCGATGGCGGCGTATTCGCTCTGGCGCAGCATGCCGCGATAGATCTCGTGCTCGCCGACCACGCCGATCAGCTCGCCATCCTCGCTCAACAGCACCATCGGCCGCTTGGTCTGGGAACGCACCATCACCGCGGCGCGCATCGGCGTGCGCTCGGTGCCGCAGATCATCACATGGTCCGGCAGCTTGGAGAGATTGAGGTCGGTCGCGTAAGGCACCAGCTCTCCCGGCTTGCCGTTGACGATGAGGTTGATCGGCTTGCCGCGGGAATCGAGCTGGCAGCGGCATTTGCCGGCGCGATCGAGCTGCAGCACGTTGCCGCCGGGCTCGCGCAGCAGATCGGTCGCCGGACGCATCAGGGTGCCGCCCTTCAGCACGGTCAGCGGGTTCATCGAGGCGACGAACTGGCGCACATAATCGTTGACCGGATTGAGGATGATCTCCTCCGGCACGCCGAACTGCACCACCCGGCCCGCTTCCATGATGGCGATGCGGCTGCCGATCTTCAGCGCCTCGTCCAAATCGTGGCTGACGAAGACGATGGTCTTTTTCAGCTTCTGCTGCAGCTCGATCAGCTCGTCCTGCAAATGCTCGCGGATCAGCGGATCGAGGGCGGAGAACGGCTCGTCCATCAGCAGGATGTCGGCCTCGGTGGCGAAAGCGCGGGCGAGGCCGACGCGCTGCTGCATGCCGCCGGAAAGCTCGTGGCTGAACTTGTTGGCGAACTTGTCCAGGCGCACCAGCTTGATCTTGTCGTCGACGATGCGGTCGCGCTCCGCCTTGGCCACGCCGCGCACATCAAGACCGAAGCCGACATTGTCGCGCACGGTGAGCCATGGCATCAGGCCGAATTGCTGGAACACCATGGAAATGCGGTTGCGGCGTAGGCGGCGCAAAGTCTCCGCGTCGCAACTGGCGACATCGACCTCGCTGTTGCCGTCATGCACCAATACCTTGCCCCGGCTGACCTTGTTGAGGCCGTTGATGCAGCGGAGCAGCGAGGACTTGCCGGAGCCCGACAGACCCATCAGCACCAGGATCTCGCCCTCGTTGACGAAGACCGAAGCGTCGTGGACCGCGACCAAACACCCGGTCTTGTCCAGGATGGCGTCCCGTCCCTCGCCCTTGTCGAGCAGCGTGATCGCTTCCTGGGCGCGGTTGCCGAAGACAACATCGACATGATCGAAACGGATCGCGGTCAGGGAATTGCTCATGCTGCTCACCGTTTCCGGATGCGCGGCTTGGTGACGCGGTCAAGCGCGATTGCCAAGATCACAATCGCAAGGCCGGATTCGGCGCCAAGCGCAATATTGTTGGTCTGCAGGGCCCGCACGACCGGTGCGCCGAGGCCGCCGGCGCCTACCATCGATGCGATCACCACCATCGACAGGCAGAGCATGATGCATTGCGTGACGCCCGCCATGATGGTGGGCATCGCTGCGGGCAGTTTCACCTTGAACAACAATTGCGAGCGGGTGGAGCCGAAGCTTTCCCCCGCCTCGACCAGCGCCAGTGGCACCTGGCTGATGCCGAGATAGGTGAGGCGGATCGGTGCCGGCACAGCGAAGATCACGGTCGCGAACATGCCCGGAACCACCCCGAGGCCGAAGAGCGCCATCATCGGGATCAGATAGACGAAGGTCGGCAGCGTCTGCATCATGTCGAGGACAGGCGCGATCGCCTGCCACACGGCGGGCCGGCGTGCTGCGATGATGCCGACCGGAATGCCAATGAGGAGCGCGGCCAGGGTCGAGTAGACCACGAGCGACAGGGTCTGAACGGTTTCCTTCCACAGACCGAGATTGAAGATCAGCAACAGGCCGAGCACCACGAACAGCGTGATCTTCCAGTTGCGCTGCAGGAGGTGTGCGATGATCGCCAGAATGGCCAGGAGCAATAGCGGCGGCAGAACCAGCAGGCCGTTGGCCGTTCCTTCGATCCCCGCCTTCAGCACCGACGAGATGGCATCGAAGAACGGTTCGAAATTGTCGACCAACCAGGCGATGGCATCCTTCGACCATTGCCCGATCGGAAACTTGTGATCGGTTATGAGCTTCTCAAGCTGCTCCATGCGCCGTCCCCCTCGGCTGCGCGCTCAGGCGGCCCGTTACGCCGGCTGAAAACCAAGTCTCCGCAATACGGGCGCCGGGCGCAAGCGCCCGCGAAAGGAAACGGGCGGCCCCTCGCCGAGGCCGCCCGTTCAATCGGCCTTAGAGGCCGAGGCTCGATTTCACCGCCGGCAGGCCGTCCTTGCCGTCGACGGTGGTGACGCCGGCGAGCCAGGCATCCAGCACACCCGGATTGGCCTTCAGCCAGTCCGCCGCGGCCTTCTCGCCATCCTCGCCGTTGCCGATCTTCTCCATGATGGCGCTTTCCATCGCCAGCTCGAACTTCAGGTTCGAGAGGAACTTGCCGACATTCGCACATTCGGCGCTGTAGCCGGCGCGGGTCAGCGTCTTGATCTGCGCGTCGCCAAAGCCGTCGTTCTCGAAACCGGTCAGATAGACCAGGTCCATCTTGCCCATGACCGGATGCGGGGTCCAACCGAGGAAAGCGATCCACTCCTGTTTCTTCATCGACTTCTCGGCCTGGGCCAGCATGCCCTGCTCCGAGGATTCCACGAGCTCCCAGCCCTGCAGGCCGTTCGCCGGGTCGTCGATCTTCGCCTGGACGATCTTGTTGCCGTCATTGCCCGGCTCGATACCGTAGAATTTCTTCTCGAACTTTTCGGCGTTGGCGGCGAGGTCCTTCACGTCCTTCACGCCGGCATCGGCCACATATTTCGGCACCACCGGGCCATAGCCCGCGCCGGAGAGATTCGCGTTCAGCATCTCGACCGACTTCTCGTCGAGGTAGGGCTGCACGTTGGCCGCGTTGGACGGCATCCAGTTGTCGAGGAAGATATCGAGATCCTTGTTCTTCAGGCTCTCGATGATCACCGGCAGAGCCAGGATCTGATCCTCCGGCGTATAGCCGAGGCCCTTCAGCACGGTCTTGAACAGGCCGTTCTGGGCGGTGTTATCGCTCCAGCCCACATCCGCCATGCGGACGGTCTTGCAGCTTTCCGGCTCCGCCGCCTGCGCGGCGGACACAACGAACGGGAGAACGGCGACGGCCGTCCCCAGCAGAATTCGACGCAACGCACTCATCCTTGCCTCCCAAGAGATTGCGAAATGTTTGGCTTTCGATCGCGGCCGCGCCCGGCCCGGTTGTCCGGGATTATTTCACGGCATGGTCTCAAAGCTACGCGGGCACCCGCAGAAAAGTTACGCCCATGCGGCATTCTATAACCTCGTTGCGTCAGGCCAAGTCTTTTTTGGTTGATCGACCAATATAAAACCACCTAGAGTTTCCGGCGGTTTGACTGCCTGGGCGCCAGCAGGGGGCGCCTGATGAGCATAGGAAAACCAAGAAGCCGGCAACAGATCGGCACCGCTCACTCTTTCGCGAGGCTGGCCGTTGCCCAAACTCGGCATGGAAGAAATCCGGCGACGGCAATTGATCGAGGCGACCATCGCCTCCATCCACGCGGTCGGATTCTCCGATTCCAGCGTCTCCCGCATTGCAGCAAAGGCCGGCGTCTCCGCCGGCATCGTGCATCATTATTTCGACGACAAGGACGAGCTGCTGGAGGCGACGTTGCGCCAGCTCGGCGCCAATCTCAGCGCCTCCGTCGTGCGCCGGCTGCGCGCCGCGCGCTCGCCGATCCACCGGCTGATGGCGGTGGTCGACGGCAATCTGGGGCCGGAACTGTTCACGCCCGAGGCGGTCTCCGCCTGGCTCGCCTTCTGGTCGCAGGTGCCGACCAGCCCGCGGCTGGCCCGCATCCAGAAAGTCATCATCGAGCGGCTGCATTCCAATCTGGCCCATGCGCTGCGCGCCTTCCTGCCGGCGGCCGAGGTGCAGGCGGCGGCGCGCGATTTCGCCTGCCTGATCGACGGAATCTGGCTGCGCGCCGCGTTGAAGCCGGACCGGCCCGACGGCGCCGACGCGCGCCGCGCCGCGGTCGATTTCATCCGCCACCGCCTGGGCGCGAAGGTCGGCGCGCTGCCGTGGGAAAGCCAACGAGAGCATAGAAGTACGCGAGCGAGAGTGAGATCAGGGCATGAAGTTTGACGCGGTGTTCGATTATCTGATCGTCGGCGGCGGGTCGGCGGGATGCGTGCTGGCTTATCGGCTGACCGAGGACGGCGACAACAAGGTGTGCCTGCTGGAGGCCGGCCCGCGTGATGCGTGGTGGAACTGGAAGATCCACATGCCGGCCGCCCTCATGTACAATTTGATGGACGATAAATATAACTGGTACTACCACACCGAGCCGCAGCCCTACATGAACAACCGCGTCATGTACTGGCCGCGCGGCCGCGTGCTGGGCGGCTCATCCTCGCTCAATGCCATGGTCTATATCCGCGGCCACGCGCTGGATTACGACCGGTGGGCGTTCAAGGAGAATTGCGAGGGCTGGTCGTACCAGGAGATCCTGCCCTATTTCAAGCGCGCCGAGCATCGCGAGAAAGGCGGCGACGCCTATCACGGCGACAAAGGCCCCCTCTGGGTTCATACCGGCGACCAGCCGAACCCCCTGTTCGAGGCCTTCATCCAGGCGGCGCAACAGGCGGGCTATGCCTACACCGAAGACATGAACGGCTATCGCCAGGAAGGCTTCGGCAAGATGGACATGACGATCCATAACGGCCGCCGCTGGTCGGCCTCGACCGCCTTCCTGCGTCCCGCGGAGAAGCGCCGGAACTTGCGCGTGGAAACCCGCGCCTTGGCCCTGCGCGTGATCGTCGAGAACGGCCGCGCCATCGGCGTCGAGTTCTCACAACAGGGGCGCATCCTGCGCTATCGCGCCGAGCGCGAGGTGATCCTGTCCGGCGGCGCCATCAACTCGCCGCAGCTCCTCATGCTCTCCGGCATCGGGCCGGCCGCGCATCTGCGGGAAGTCGGCGTGCCGGTGGTGCATGACCTGCCCGGCGTCGGGCAGAATCTGCAGGAGCATCTGGAGATGTATATCCAGCAGCACTGCACCAAGCCGATCACGCTCTATACCTATACCAAGCCGCACCGCATGGCGCTGTCGGGCGTGGAATGGTTCCTCACCCGCAAGGGCGTCTGCACCTCCGCGCATCTGGAGGCCGGCGGCTTCATCCGTTCCCAGGCCGGCGTCGAGCATCCGAATTTGCAGTTCCACTTCCTGCCCTCGACGGTCAACGACCATGGGCGCAAGAACGGCACCAGCCACGCCTACCAGGTCCATATCGGCAACATGCGACAGGAAGCGCGCGGCTGGATCAAGCTGAAGAGCGCCAGTGCCAAGGATCATCCGCGCATCCAGCCGTTCTACCTCCAGACCGAAGCCGACCGGCGCGAGTTCCGCGACGCCGTGAAGCTGACGCGCGAGATCTTCGCCCAGAAGGCGTTCGATCCCTATCGCGGGCCGGAGATCCAGCCCGGCGCCAAGGTGCAGAGCGACGCCGACATCGACGCCTTCATCCGCGAGCGCGGCGACAGCGCCTATCACCCGAGCTGCACCTGCAAGATGGGCACCGACGACATGGCGGTGGTCGATCCCCAGGCGCGGGTGCGCGGACTGCAGGGACTGCGCGTCGTCGACGCCTCGATCATGCCCTCGATCGTCAGCGGCAATCTGAACGCGCCGACCATCATGATGGCGGAGAAATGCTCCGACATGATCCTGGGCAAACCGGCCCTGCCGAAATCCAACGCCCCGGTCTTCGTGCATCCGAACTGGCAGACGGCGCAGCGCTAGTCGCACGCGATGTCACCGAAGTCGTCATGCCAAGGGCTTGGCCTTGGCATCCACGAGTTTGCTTGCAGGTTGCTCGGTATCGCTCAGAGAAACTCGTGGATGCCCGGACCAAGTCCGGGCATGACGAGACTGGTGGCTTGATTGGGGAGACTGATCAGATGCCGCGCTTGACAGCCTCAGCAGCGTCCTAGTTGGACGCCAGCAACTGTTCCAGCGTGGTGACGGACAAGGTGCGGTGGCTCGGATTGACGTCGAACACGGTCACGCCGACCAGGACTCCGAGGCTGAGGACCACCAGGAACCAGTGCGGCTGGGCGGCGCGGCGGTTGCGGCTGAAGAGCGGTTTACGTTGGGCGAACATCGGTGTTCCTCAAGGCAACAAGTTAGGTGTTCCGGCCTGCGCCCACGCGCAAGGCCCGGCGATAGTCGGATTCATGAACGCTGACTTGCGGAAATAACGTTGCGTCCCCCGACGCCACTGCCGCTTGGCTGAAATCCAGCCTGGTCGCCCATCCCTCGGCAGTGTGTTCGCCCGTCAAGCACCGATCCGGCTGCTTGGAGTCTAGCGCTACTTCATTGATTCGCTGAGAGGGATTTTGACCGAGCGTCATGTCTGGCGCAGAGTTCTCACACCCATGCCACGGTTGCGACACAAGCGCGGTGAGATGTTCCGCACGCCGCTTCAACACCGCTTTCGCCGCCAATGGCCGGCTGGAGGAACGGCTCCAGCGGCTCGCCTCGCCAAACCGGTTGCCGCGGACGACACGGTCGCCGACTTCCGTCAGCGAGGTGCGCGTAGCGAGCGGGTTTGGGTGAAGTTGCTTCATGGGACGTCTGCGGATTAAAGACGCCTAATATTCGCATCGGGCCCTTAACAGAGCCTTAGCGGGCCGATTCAATTTTAGGCATTCGACGAAAAAACCGTGCAATCGCAGTCCGGCCGGATTGACGAAAGGTTACCCGGCGACAACTAGCGGTCGCCGGGATCCTCGTCCTCGTAATAGAACTCCGGCAACGGGTCGGCGCGCGGGTCGAGGGCGCCGGCGATGGCCGAGGTGGACGGCACGGGCACGAACTTGGACTGCTCCTCGGCCGGCTTGGCGGCACGGCGGCTCATGCGCCAGCGGGTATAGAATGCCAGCAAAATGGCCGTTCCCGCGATGAACATGAACAGGCCCGACTTGCCGAACAGACCCATGATCGAGGAACAGACCAAGGGCCCGGCGGTCGCCCCCACCGCCCAGGCCAGCAGCATGCCGCTATTGGCGGCCACCATCTGGCTGCGGTCGATATAGTCGAAGGCATGGGCCACGGCGGTCGGGTAGATGGTCGCCAGAAAGCCGCCCAGCAGCAGATTGGCCGCCGCGAGCAGCAGCACCCCGCCGCCGCCGACGCTGAAGGCGCTGATCAGAACCGCCGCCGCGAGGGTAGAAATCAGCACTCCTAACAATACGGTGCGGCGATCGAACTTGTCGCTGAGCCGCCCGATCGGCCATTGCAGCAGGAAGCCGCCGATGATTGGCGCCCCCATGAAGACCGAGTTCTCGAAGGTCGTCAGGCCGATCTCGGTGCCATAGACGGCGCCCAGGCCGTAGAGGCTGCCGCTCAGGATGCCGGACCCCGCCGTGACCACCGTGCCAAGCGGCGACAGGCGGAATAATTCTTTTAAACTCATGGGCTTGATATGCCCAAGCTCGGGCCCCGCCACCCGTGTCATGACCACCGGGACCAGCGACAGCGAGGTCAGCAAAGCGCCCAGGCAAAAAAGCTGGATACCCTGCGGGTCGGCCAAGTTGACCGAGAGCTGGCCCATGCCGGAGGCGATGTAGATGGTGAGCGTATATAGAGAGAGAACCTGGCCGCGCTGCTCATTGGTGGCGCGCACGTTCAGCCAGCTTTCGATGACGGCATAGAGGCCGGCCATGCACAGGCCGACCATGGCCCGCATCAGGCCCCAGACCAGCACGTTGAAAACCAAAGCGTGGATCATGATCGCCACCGTCAGCAGGGCGGCGAAGGCGGCAAAGGCGCGGATATGACCGATCCGCGAGATGATCCGCTGGGCGGTCAGGCTGCCGATGACGAAGCCGGCGTAGTAGGCCGACATCACATAGCCGGCCAGTTGCGGCGATACCGCCTCCAGCCCCATGCGGATCGGCAGCACCATGCCGACCAGGCCGATGCCCAGCGCCATCAGCCCGGCGCCCAGCAGCAGCGAAAAGACGGACCGGACGGCCTCGATCATGCGCGCACCAGATGCGTGGGACGGGTCGACATCGGTTGGACGGTTCCCTGGCTTCGGATAGGCTCTTAAGCCGGCTCGGGGCGCGGTATTGCATGGGGAAAGACCGCGGCGCAACAGGTGTTTTTGGTCATGGCGTCATTCGATTTGCACCCGCAACTGGCCGCAGACGGGCTGTTCCTGGCCGATTGGCCGCTGTGCCGGGTGCTGCGCATGAACGACCGTAATTATCCTTGGCTGATCCTGGTGCCGCGGGTCCCAGGGGCGCGCGAGATCATCGACCTTTCCGAACCGGACCGGCAGCGCCTGATGCTGGAGATCGCCCGCGCCAGCGAGGCGCTGAAGGCGCTGCGCCGGCCGCACAAGATCAATGTCGGCGCACTCGGCAACATGGTGCCGCAACTGCACGTCCATGTGCTGGGCCGCGACCCCAAGGACGCCGCCTGGCCGAAGCCGGTCTGGGGCGTGGCGCCGGCGAACCCGTTCCCGCCGCTGGAAGCGGAGATGGAAGTGGCGGCGTGGCGGGGAGCTTTTAGCTAATAGTGCCGTCCCCACCCCTTGCCCGTCAGTAGCGACATCAGATGCGCGGCCATGACCAGGAATACGGTCGCGGCCACGAACTGAACGCCAAGCCAGGGCACCACGGGCAGGAAGCGCTTGTCGAAGGGGCGGCGCATCTGCCAGTTGGCGAAGGCGGCGATGGCGAGCGCGATCGCCAGCGCGACGATGGTCGCGGTGAGGCCCGGCATCAAAGAGCGGCGACGATGCGCGCGACCACGGCGGCGGCGCTGGGCGCGACGGCGCGGAGGAATTTCGGGAAGTCGAGATGGCTTTCGGCGCCCGCCAGGTCGCTCAACGAGCGGATGACGATGCAGGGAATGCCGATCAGCTCGCAGGCCTGGGCGACCGCCGCGCCTTCCATCTCCACCGCCAGGGCGGCGTGATCGCGGCGCAGCCGCTCGCGCACGCTCTCGCTGTTGATGAACTGGTCACCGCTGACGATCGGGCCGAAGGCGATGCGCGGTGCGCGGTTGGGCGCGCCAAGATCGGCGGGCAGCGTCGGCAGCGTCAAGCCGCTCACCGCCTGGGCGATGCGCATGGTGAGCTCGGACGGCAGGTCGAAGGCGATGCGGTCGCGCGCATCGCCGATGGGGGCTACGCCGGGGCGGAAATGCCGGATGCCGCGATCGGTCAGGTGGCCATAATCGTGCTGGATCAGCCGGTCGGCGATCACCACATCGCCGATGCCGAGGTCGGGATCGACGCCGCCGGCGACGCCGCACACCACCAGCGCCCGGCAATCCAGCCGCCCGGCGATCATCGTGGCGATGGCGGCGGAGGCGACCTTGCCCACGCCGCTTTCCGCCAGCGCCACCGCCTGCCCGTCCAGCTTGCCGGTCGCGACCTTGAGCTGGCCCACCATCATGATCTGCACGTCGGTCATGTGGTGAAAGAGCTCGTCGCGCTCTTCCGCGAGCGGCGACAGCATTCCAATAGGGCGATCTGAAAGATGATTGGGGGCTGAAAGGCTCATGAGGCTGGCACGGACCCGTACAGGAACGGCGGCCCGAAATGGGCCGCCGTCAAACTAGCCAATCCGCCGGGTGGATGCCAGCGGGCGATCCGCCGTTATTGCGGCAGGTGATCCAGCACGAACAGTACCCGGCCATCGGGCAAGGTGCGGACATCCAAGGCCTCGGCATCGCCCACCAGGACCTCTTCGCCGGTGGCGTCGATTACCAGCAGGCGTCCGTCCTGCGTGGTCACCGAAATGCGCTTGCCGGCGATGTCGTTCGGCGTGAGGCGCGTATCCGTCGCCGCGCGCGCGATCAAGGCGCGCCGCTTGTCCGGATATTCCGGCGACAGCAATTGCTGCAGCTCCTCGGGCGGCAGGGACGCGAAAGCGGCATCCGACGGCACGAACAAGGTCTGTGCCGGCCGCTCGCCTTCGCCGCGCCCGTCCAACTCGGTGATCCGGACCCAGGTCTGGATCCCGCCGCTGCCCAGCGCGGCATCCGACACCGGCACGATCGCCGGCTGCTCAACGCGCGCCTGCCGTTGCATATCCAGATCAACGGTCATGGCGCCGCACATCGACACGACGCCGACGACCAGACCCAATCCAATTGCGCTGACCCCAGCGACTTTCAGCAATGACTTGCGCATTGCTCCCTCCATACTCATTAGACCGTCCGATATAGTTACAAATACGTGACGTGCAAGCCGCGGATGCTCACGGAGCCGTGTTATGTGTGATCAGGGTCACAGGTACAATGTTGTAACCCTTGCGATCCCTGGGGCTAGTACAAGGAGTGTAGCGGCGATGGCCCTTGTTTCAGGTGAGTCAGCGTGACGGATCGAGCGGGAAAGCCACCGCGCATCGTGTGGTTACGGCGCGACCTGCGGCTCAGCGACAACCCGGCTTGGTCCGCGGCCGCGGGTGATTCGCGCGCCACGATTCCCCTCTTCATCGACGATGACGGCATGGGCGCCGCGCGCGCCTTGGGCGGCGCCTCGCGTTGGTGGCGCGGCGAATCCCTGGCTGCGTTCGACCGCTCCCTGCGCGCGCTGGGTTCACGCCTTGTGATTCGTCGCGGCGCCGCGACCGACATGCTTGACGCACTGATCGCGGAGACCGGCGCCGATACCCTCTCCTTCACCCTGTCGCGCGATCCCACTATCGCGGCGGAAGAGGCGCAGATCGTCGCGGCCCTGCAGGCGCGCGGCGTTACGGTTGAAACGCACGATGCGAATTACCTCCACGATCCCGCGCAATTGCGCACCGGCAGCGGCGGCGCCTTCAAGGTCTTCACGCCGTTCTGGAACCGCCTGCACGGCCTCTACACGCCGCCGGCGCTGATCCCGGCGCCGAAGAAACTGATCGCACCGCAGGCATGGCCGAAGGGACTCGCGGTCGAGGAACTGCGCGTGACCGACGCCTGGATCGCGCCGATCGCGAAGGCGTGGACGCCCGGTGAAGAATCCGTTCGCGCGCGGCTGAAGAAATTCAGCCAAGCGACCCTGGAGGAGTACAGCGCGGCGCGCGACCGGCCCGACCTGGACGGCACGTCGCGCTTGTCGCCGCATTTGGCCTGGGGCGAGATCAGCGTGCACGCGATCTGGCGCTATCTGCAGGACAAGCATGCGGCGAAGGCCCTGCCCTTTCTGCGCCAGCTCGGCTGGCGCGATTTCAACATGCATCTGCTTGCCGATTTTCCGGAGCTGGGATGGAAGCCGTGGCAAGGGAAGTTCGCGACCTTCCCTGCCAAGGATGACCGGAAATTGCTGCGCGCTTGGCAGCGCGGCCGGACCGGCTACCCGATTGTCGATGCCGGCCTGCGCCAGCTCTGGCAGACGGGCTGGATGCATAACCGCGTGCGCATGATCGTCGGGTCATTCCTGGTGAAGGACCTGCTGGTGCCATGGCAGCGTGGCGAGGAATGGTTTTGGGATACCCTGGTTGATGCCGACCTGTCGCAGAATGCCGGCAACTGGCAATGGGTCGCCGGCTGCGGCGCCGATGCCGCGCCGTTCTTCCGGGTGTTCAACCCAATCCTGCAGGGCGAGAAGTTCGATCCCGATGGAACCTACGTGCGCGCCTGGGTACCGGAACTCGGCCGGTTGCCGGCCAAGCTCATTCATCGACCGTGGCTCGCCTCTTCGGACGAATTGCGCGCGGCCGACGTAACGCTCGGCACGACTTATCCGCATCCCATTGTCGACCACGCCGCGGCGCGTAACGCCGCCCTCGCCGCCTACAAGCGGATCGGCGCCGGGAATGACGCGCTCAGGCCGTAGCGGGGATTTCCGAAACCCACCACGCCGATGCGCAAGAATGAGAAAACACCATGCGGCCGCGCGGATGTGGCGGGTTGCGCATTGTCACGCATTGTTGCCGTTGTATGATCCAACCATTCGGTTTCAAGATATTGTCGATGGACGGCGCGCATGCCGTGGGGGCTTGTGCGCGCTGACGTGGTTCGCAGCGATCGTTTCCTTCCTTCCGAGTGGCCGCGCCGCTCCTGTTGTGGGGTGACATCATGACCGTGACCGTCAAGGACCTCCTGACCAAGTCCCAGGTCGAGCTCGACGCGCTGTTCAGCGCGCACGAAGCCGGCCCCATCCCCGAGGGCCAGGCCAACGGCACGGCGATCGTGGCGCCCGGCACGCAATTCAGCGACGAGATCGCCAAGCTGGTGAACATCTTCGCCTGGCAGGGCAAAGTGTTCGATTCCAAGACCGGTACTCTGCGCAACCGCATCCTGCCCTTCGGCATCAACGCGATCATCGCCAAGGTCTACAAGGCGCCGAGCTGGCTCGACGGCAAGGAATGCATTGTGCTGGATTACTCGGAGACGTCCTTCGTGGCGCAGTGGATCCGCGACGAGATCCGCCTGATCGCGCCGAATCTCTATCTGGGCAAGGTCTATTGGAACAAGGCGCGGCTGATCGATTTCGCGCTGGAGTTCCATCCCTAGAGCGCCACACCTGACCGGCCCGGACCGTGATCACGCAAGGGCATTTCATGGTGACCGCGCCGGTGCGCACCGACCGGATCGCGGATCTGCGTGCCCTGCTGGCGACGATGAACCGCGCACCCGGCATCGCCGATCCCGACAATGCGCTGGTGCCCTTCGGCCGCTTCGACACCATCCATGTCGCCCGCTTCGTGGTGGCCGAGGACAATACGCTGGACGACAACCGGCACTTTCCCGGCACGCCGTCGAGCGAGCGCGTGCATCTGATCTTCCTGGCCGATTGCGATGGGCCGGGCGAAGAATTGTTGGCGTGGATCGCGCGCGAGGCCGGCGGCGGCCTGCGTCGCATTTTCGCCCATTGCGACAATTTCGACGACAATACCGAGCTGCTCGGCTGGATGCGCGCCCGCCAGACGCCGCCGACCGCCGTCTATGTGAACTGGGTCGGCCGCACCGTGCGCCAGGCGCGCGAAGAAGCGGTGCTCCATGACCGGCTGCATGATGCGCTGCACGGCCCCTTGGCCGACGAGCGCGATCCGCGCCGCCTGCATCAGCAATTGAACGCCGCCAGCGCCGGCTTGCCGCTGACGCCGGTCGAGTCGCGCACGCCGAGACAGTGGATCGCGCTGATCCTGCAGTTCCTCGGCCTGGCGCTGCTGGGCCTGGTGCTGCTGCCCGTCATCATCATCGGTGCGATCCCGTTCCTGATCGCGCTGCGGCGCCACGAAACCTCCGATCCGGTGATCCGCACCCGCAACAACGCGGCGCGGACCCGGGCCATCGCGATCGGCGAGGATCGCGACGTCACCAACCCGTTCAGCGCCATTGGATCGTTCAAGCCGGGCTGGTTCCGCCTCGCCATCGCCACGATCGCCCTGCGCCTCGTCGGCCTGTCGGGCATCCTGCTCTATCACAGCGGGCGGCTGGCGCGGGTCAGCACCATCCATTTCGCGCGCTGGGTCATCATCGACGGCAACCGCCGCGTCTTCTTCGCCAGCAATTACGACGGCAGCCTTGAAAGCTACATGGACGATTTCATCAACAAGGTCGCCTTCGGCCTCAACCTGGTCTTTTCCAACGGCATGGCCTATCCGCCGACCGATTATCTGGTCCATCGCGGCGCGCTGCGCGAGCATGAGTTCAAGCATTACCTGCACCGCCGCCAGGTGCCGACCGACGTCTGGTACAGGGCCTATCCCGGCCTGACCACCGCCGACCTGGCGCGCAACGCGCGCATTCGCAGGGGCCTGCAACGCACCGACATGAGCGACGACGAGATTCGCCGCTGGCTGGCGGAGATCTGATGCCGAACGCCTTCACCGAAGCGGATGCGCGCGACACCCAGGCCCTGGTGAAAACCGGATTCGGCAAGCTGCAATATCGCTACCTGTTGCTGCGCATCGACGACCCGGCGCAGGCGCGCGCCTGGCTGCGTGCGCTGCGACTGCGCAACATGACCGAGATCGGCGACGGCCAGAAGGTCGACCAGGCGATCCAGCTCGCCGTCAGCGTCGCCGGGCTGAGGACGCTCGGCCACGGCGATCTGGTGACCGCGTTCTCGCCGGAGTTCGAAGTCGGCCTGGGCGACGATCCCAGCCGCGCACGGCGGCTAGGCGACGTCGGCGCCAACGATCCGGCGCATTGGGATTGGGGCACCGGCCTGCGCGAGCCGCATGTGCTGCTGATGCTGTTCGCCGACGCGGCCGACGTGGATGCGCTGGCGGCACGCTTGAGCGGCGAGGCGCGCACTTCCGGCCTTAGCACCATCGACCCGATGCTGCCGAACGGCACCATCGTCGGGCGCGAGCCGTTCGGGTTCCTCGACGGCATCTCGCAGCCGGTGCTGGATTTCGCCGGCCGCCGCACGCCGGGCGGCGCGGACGACATGGATTTCCACAATTTCATCGCCACCGGCGAGGTGCTGCTCGGCTATCCAAACGAATACGGCCTTTATACCGAGCGGCCTCTGCTCGATGCGCGCGTGCCGGGCGCCGGCGATTTGCCGCCGGCGGCGGATGAGCCGCGGAAGCACGATCTCGGCCGCAACGGCTCCTACCTGGTGTTCCGGCAGTTGCACCAGGACGTGCGGGGCTTCTGGCGCTGGCTTTACGCGCAGGCGGGGGAGGACGGCGCGGTGGCGCTGGCCGAGGCGATGGTCGGGCGGCGCCTCGAAAATGGCGAACCCTTCACCCATCTCGGACGTGCCGAGATTCCCGGCATCGACCCGAACGACCGACAGAACAGCTTCACCTATCGCGGCGATCCCGACGGCCGGGTCTGCCCGATCGGCGCGCATATCCGCCGCGCCAATCCGCGCACCGGCGACTATCCGCAGGGGCGCATGAACCTTCTCAAGAAGCTGGTCGCGCTGCTCGGCCTCAGCGGCACGCCGGAGCAGGACCGCATCGCCTCCACCCGCTTCCACCGCATCCTGCGGCGTGGCCGCGCCTATGGCGCGCCGCTCGATCATCGCGCGGCGGCGCAGCCGGGTGGCTCAGAGCCCGAGACCGGCCTGCATTTCATCTGCCTCAACGCCAATCCGGCGCGGCAGTTCGAGTTCATCCAGGGCGCCTGGCTCGCCAGCGCCAAGTTCGCCGGCATGAGCCATGAGCAGGATCCGATGCTCGGCAACCGCATCCCCTTCCCCGGCGACCAGCCGACGGACCGCTTCACCCGCCCGCAGGCCGAAGGCCGCTGCCTGGTCAGCCACAACGTGCCGCAATTCGTCACGGTGAAAGGCGGGGCCTACTTCTTCCTGCCCGGATTGCGGGCGAAGGATTGGCTGCTGCGGGAGAGGTGACAAATCATCAGTTTCTTTCCTCCCCCTTGAGGGGGGAGGACGCGAAGGCTTAGTGAGCGCAGCGAGCTTAGCCGTAGCTAGGTGGGGGTGACCTTGGTCTATCAGCGCGTATTGCAGCCACAAGCCTCGCGCTGCATGTCACCCCCATCCCACCCTTCCCCCCTCAAGGGGGAAGGAGCAGAACGAGTAGGCGGCTCCTTACTCGAACACCTCATCCCCCGTCGGCTCGATATGCTGTTCGCCGTTCACGGACTGGCGGAAGCGCGACAATTCGTAATACATGCGCTTGCGGGCGCGGCTCTGGTTGCCGAGCGGGCGATGCTCCGGCAGGCAGTGCCAGGGGTTGAGCGTCAGGTTGCGGGCGAAGGCGAGCTGCTTGGGGTGGTCGAACTTCTGCTTTGGGATGCGCACGGTCGCCACCGGGATTTGCGGCGACAGGCGCTCCGACCACAGCACGCCGGCATCCTCGATCGGCATCTTGTGCGGATCGGTCTGCACCTGGACGCACATGTCGATCTCGACATCCTTCTCCGCCAGGGTCTTCACCATGTTGTCGCGCAGGTAATTGTCGGGCGGGCGGAATGGCACGCGCGGGATCTTGCGATGCACCTTGGTGCGCGACAGGAAGCAGTATTTCACCGCCTGCCCCTCGCCCCACAGGTATGGCACGCAACTGAAGAAGCGGTGGCCGAGGGGGTTGTACTGCGTCTCGTTCCACAGGCTCTGCATCAGGAAGTCGAGGATATGGGTGCCGCCCGGCACCGTCGGGTCGAAGAAATAGAACACCGGCAGATGGCGCCAGCTCCACACCTGCAGCCGGGCATTGGCGCGCGTGTTGGGCGTGACGAAGGTCGGCGTGCAGACACCGGTGAAATCCTGGGTGAATTTCTCGTCCTCCATCAGCTTGGGGCCCGGCACGCCCATCACCTTCACGCCGATGCTGATGAAGCCGACATCGTCGATGTCCGGCTCGACATGAGGGCCGGGGCCGGAAAAGCGGACATAGCAGCTATAGGTCTTCGGCTCGGCGAACAGGCCCTTGCGCAGGTTGGCGGGCAGCCCGTCATGCACGATGAACTCGGCGCGCATCAGGCCATGGGTCTTGGTGTTGCCGGCCCGCTCCATCTCGCCGGGCTTGAAATCCTGCTTCAGATGCTCGCGCATGGCGTCGATCATGCCCTGCGTGCTGGCTTCCTCGTCCGGGTCGATGCGCTCCTCCGCCAGGCGCAAGCCCATGTTCGGCCGCCAGAGATCGTAGAAGAACTGGATGATCGCCGCCGACGGCTTGCGCAGCAGCGCGTTGAGACCGGGCCGGAAGAACGGCTCGAACCGGCGCTCCAGATGCAGGAAGAAATCGAGCACGCGATGCGCGGGGCGCAAAATACTCATGGGAATGCTGGTCGGCAGGGTGGGCGAAATACTCATGGGACCGCTCCTTCGCGGGCGCGGGCCGGATACGATGCGGCGAGCGCCTTCACGGCATCGGCCAGAATCACGGCGGCGGCTTTCTCCGCGATCATGTAGACGGCGCTGACGATGAAAAAGCCGGGGATGCGGGGAAACACCGAAGCGTCGACCACGCGCAGCCCCTGCACGCCATGGACCCGGAAATCGCCGTCGACCACGCCGCCGGCCTCGCGGAAGCCGATGGCGCAGGTGCCCGATGCATGATGCCCCCAGGCATTGTCCCGCACCCATTGGGGCAGCGCCGCGCCCTGCACCTCCGGACCCGGCAGCAGCTCCGTGGCCAGGCCCTTGCGCCGCAAGGGCTCGGCGATGGCGCGGGCGATCTCCACCGCTTCGACCATGGCATCGAGATCTTCCGCGCCGCCCTCGGCGAAATAATTGAAGTCGATGCGCGGCATGTCGCGCGGATCGGCCGAGCGCAAGGTCACGCCGCCGGCGCGGTTGCGCGTATGCCCCTTCAGGGCACACCAGCTCAAGCCATCGCCCCCCTCATAGACCTCCGGCGCGTAGCCGGGGTAGTAGCCCTTGAACTTGGCCAGCATGCCCATCAGGAACAGATCGGGATCGTCCTGCGCCTGGCGCGACTTGCGCGTCACCGCGATGGCGGCGCCGTTCGAGCCATAGAGGCCGCTGCCGTCGTGCTGCCATTTGCGGAACAGGGGATCGCCCGCCGCGAACCCCGCCCCTTCCAGCGCCGCCCAGCGCTTTGCCATCTTGTGGACCACGCCG
The DNA here is from genome assembly GCA_035549815.1 of Dongiaceae bacterium. Classification (GTDB taxonomy): domain Bacteria; phylum Pseudomonadota; class Alphaproteobacteria; order Dongiales; family Dongiaceae; genus Dongia_A. The sequence goes on along the minus strand of DASZQC010000029.1, from coordinate 2,755 downwards.
ACCTCGTAGCGGTCCTGCAGGTTGCGGCCGACACCGGGCAGATCGACCCGAAGCGGGATATTGTGCCGCTCCAGTTCGGTGCGCGGCCCGATGCCGGACAGCATCAGGAGCTGCGGCGAGTTGAAGGCCCCGCCGCAGACGATGACCTCGCGCCGCGCGATGACGCGCCGCCGCTCGCCCGCCTCCTTGGACGGTGTCGCTGATGCGCGATAGAGATGCCGGCCTTTCAGATATTCGACGCCGATGGCGCGGTCGCCGTCGAACAGGATGTTGGTCGCCAGCGCATCGAGCTCCACGATCAGCCGGTCCGGGTGACGCGCCTGTGCATCCAGCACGCGCTCCCGCGCGCCGACCCGGCGATGCTTCGCGGTCGAGAGCGGTGTATACCAGATGCCTTCCTTGCCATCGGTCCGCGTGTCGTTGGGGTCGCCCTTGCCGATGACCAGCCGCAGCAGGGTCGCCAGCCAGCCAGGGATGCCGTGCAGGGCTGCGAGCGCGCTGGCCGCCATGCTCCAGACCAGCGAGCGGTCGCGCAGAGCCTCCTGCGGCTCGAACCGTTCGATCCGCAACCAGCCGTCCCAGCCATGCGCGCTGGGATTGATGCCGAACAGGCTGAGGAGGCGCCAGATCGGCCGGTGCCGGCAATCCTCGACCCGCCGCATCCATGGGCGCATCGCCGCCGCCGACCAGCTCTCGTCGCCGGTCAGCGCGGCGATATTGTCCCAGTCGGAATCGTGCACCGCCATGAAGATCATCGCATTGTGCGCGCTGCAACCGCCGAGCGTGCCTGCGCGCGGATAAAGCACGCCGTTCTCGGTGCGCTTGGGGTCGCGCGCGGCCATGGCCGGATCGGCGTAGTGCTCGACGAAGAAGTTCCAGGCCATCGCCGGATTTTCCGAGGCGAAAGCGTGGAAGGCCGGCACCTCGTAATCCTCCGGCAGGCGCGGCTGGCCCTTGGCGAGCGGATCGCCGCCGGCCTCCAGCAGCAGCACCTTCATACCGTTCTCGGCCAGGCGCGCGGCCAATGTGCCGCCGCCCGCCCCCGAACCGACGATCACATAATCGCAGTCGGGGGTGTCCGCCGGCGTCATTAGAAGGTCTTGAGGAACTCGATCAACGCGCGCTTGTCGGCGTCGCTCAGCACCGGCTCGGTGCCGAAGGCCTTCTCATCCTCGGTCAGTGCCGCCGTGTCGTTGAACTTGGCGGTGCCGAAATAATGGCCGCGATTGACCACGAAGTCCGGGCACTTGTTCAGCGCCATCAGATCGTCGCGGATGCTGGCGAAATGGGCGCGCATCTGCTCCGGCGTCGCGGCGGTCGGCGCCGTCAGCAGCTTCTCCTTCACCTGCACCAGCAGGCTCAGAAGTTGGATGTAATGCTTGACCAGGTCGCCGGCATCGTCGGTCTCCGCCAGCGGCTGCAAATTGGCCAGCAGGTTGACCGGCATGCCCTGCGGAATGTCCGACAGGACCAGGTTGCCGTCCTTGTCCGCGAGATTCGCGAACAGGGTATCGCCGTCCTTGCCGAGCCGTTCGCGGATCGCCGAAATGTAGGTCACCGGCAGGAAGATGTGGCTGTTGGAATCGGTGCGGTCGATCCAGCCATCGACCTTGTCGCCCAGCTCCGGATCATGCTTGCGCTTTTCCGGCCACAGCATCTGCTCGATCGAGGCATCGAAGGACCGCATGCGGCCTTCGACCGAGGGGTCGCCGGTGAACGGTCCGACCGTGTTGGCCAGCAGGAACGGCGCCGTCGACCACAGCGAGATCAGCGACGGCACGCGGGTGTAGCCGCGCCCGCCCGCCGGCATGTCATAGACCCAGGGATGGCCGTCGAACGGGTCCTGGAACGTCACCTTCCCGACCGAGGGCAGGTTCTTGTAGGAGTCCGACGAGAAATTGTCCCAGATATTGCCGGCCAGCGCATTGGTGGCCAGCGGGCTGCAGGCATTGGTGCGCAGCAACGTCACCGGGATGCGCATGTCGGTCGACATGTAATTGTCGGTCAGGAAGTCCGGTGCATCGACGATGGCGCGCATCTGCGCCTTGTAATCGTCGGTCTGGGTCCAGGCCCACCACTTCTTGAAACAGGTCATGTAGTTCGGGCCGTTGCAGTCGGTGAGGCCAAGATCGGCCGGCGGCGTCGGCGCCTTGCTGGAATGGCAGCGGGCGCACGTGTTGGCGAAGGCCTGGCGACCCTGCGCCAGGACGGCTGCATCGGCCGTCAGATGGCTGTCGCCGCCCGGTGCGTCCTTCAGATGATCCGGCTGCGCGGCCTTGAGGAAGAACAAGGCCGTCTTCACCGTGCCCTGCTCCGTCGCCCGCCAATAAGCGGAATGGTCGATCGCGCTCTTGATGGTGATCGGCGTGATCGGCTGGCCGCCGACAACGGCATTGAAGTGGCGCAGCCATTCCTCGCTATAGAGGCCGATATTGAGATAGACGCGGTTGAGCGCGCCCAGCGCTCCGACGGAATCGGCGCCATCCTTCAGCACGCGCGGCGTCCACACCTGGTCAGGCTTCTTGTAGAACTCGGTCAGCCAGCCTTCGTCGACGAATTCGTTGAACTGCTTGTTGTCCTGCTCGCCATCCTCGATCATCTCGTGGCCGAGATGCTTGGCGATCTCCATGCGCGCCTTCAGATTGTAGACGGCGTTCATGGTGCGCGGATTGTTGATGTTGTCGGTGGAGACCAGCGACGTATCCATGGCGCCCGGCCGATAGGTCTGAACCAACTGATACATGTAGTTTTCTTT
>DASZQC010000028.1:0-3889 GCA_035549815.1 Dongiaceae bacterium | reverse complement strand
AACTCCTACCGTCATACCGGCCTTGAGGCGGGATCCATTCGGCAGGCGCTGGAGAGATTCTGAAATGGACCGGGCTCAAGGCCGGGGTGACGAGGGAGACGGCAGCGCCGCGCCTAAACCTTTGTCAGCTGCACCTCGACGCTGTGCACTGCCGAGCTCTCCGCCATGTCGGTCTTGCGACCGGGGTTCAGCGCGTTGATGTTGGCGTGCTGCTTCGACAGCTTCGGCCAGCGGCTCTTGTGCGAGAGGGCGACGCCTTCCGGCACGATGTCGCCGATATGGAGGCGCAGCTCCAGGCGGCCGGTTTCGTTGGCGGCGAGCAGCGTGTCGCCTTCTGCGCAGCCGAGGCGCGCCGCGTCGGCGGCGTTCAGCACGACGTCATCCGGTCCCAGCTTGTCCGCGATCTTGGCGTCGGAATTGTAGCTGCTGTTCATCAGCCAGATTGAGGCGGGTGAGAGCAGCCGGAACAAGCCGTCACGCGGGCGTGGGTCGGCGATCGGTTGCGGCAGGCGGGGATGACCGTCGGCTGCGGCGCGTCCGCTGGCGATCTCGATCTTGCCGCTCTCAGTCGGGAAAGTGCGATCGGCGAATTGCAGGACTGGATCGGTCCAGATATCGACCGTGCCCTTGGCTACGAGCGTTTTGAAATCTGGCAATCCGACTTGACGGCAAATCGTGTCGAGCATCGTCGCGTCGTCTTCGTAGAGTTCCGGCTCGTTGAAGCCCATGGCCGCGCTCAGGCGGCGGAAGATCTCCTGGTTCGGCAACGCTTCGCCCATCGGCTCCAGCGCCTTCACTTGGGGCGAGAAGGACAAATGGAAATAGGGCGACACCAGATCGTCGAACTCCAGGAATGTCGCCGCCGGCAGCACGAAATCCGCGAAATCCACCGTGTCGGTCGGGAACGGATCGACCGCGACATGGAACAGGCGCTCGTCACGCAACGCGCGGTGCAGCCGCGCCTGGTCGGGATTGGAGGCGGCGATGTTGATGTTCCAGGTGATCAGCGCCTGCGCCTTGGCCGGATTGCCGAGCGTGGCGACGAGGTCCATGTGGCTGATCTTGCGCTTATCGCCGGCGCGCAGATGCGGCGCCTCGATGTAATCGCCGTCGACGCCTTTGCGGCCGCCGCCATTGAGATAGAGCATGCCGGCGCCGGGCCTGGCGAAATTGCCGGTCGCGGCGGGCAGCAGCCCAACGGCGCGGAACACATTGCCGCCGGTCGGCTGGCGCTGCAATCCCTGGCCGAGCCACAGCAGCGACGGGCCTTCGCCGTAAATTGTCGCCGCCTCTTCGATCTTGCCGACCGGAATGCCAGTGATCGGCGCCGCCCAATCGGGCGAGCAGCGGATGACGATCGGCTCGATCTCGTCCCAGCCGATCGTGTGATCGCGCAGGAAGTCGCGGTCGATGCGGCCTTCGCGCACCAATACATGCAGCATGGCGAAGGCGAGCGCGGCATCGCTGCCGGGGAAGGGTTGCAGGTGCAGGTCCGCATCGGCGGCGGTCGGGTGGCGCACCGGATCGACCACGATCACCCTGGCCGGCGATTCCTTCAGCCAGTGCTTGTGCTGATGCGGGGCGGAGGCGAAGGGATTGGCACCCCAGACCAGGATGCATTTGGCATCTTTGGCCGTGCGCGGGTCGAAACCGATGTCGCTGGCGCCATACATGTATTGCAAAGCCGCGTGGCCGGCGGCGTTGCAGATCGAATCCGGGTCGATCTCGCTCGCGCCGAGGCGGTTCAGGAAACGCTGCGGGAACCCGCCGGCCAGCAGCGAGCAGGTGCCGGTGTAATGGCCGTGCCAGATGGTTTCCGCGCCGTGTGTCGATACAATCCGCTTCAGCCGCGCGGCGATCTCCGCCGTCGCCTCGTCCCAGCTCACGGGAACGAAGCGGCCTTCGCCCTTCGCGCCGACGCGCTTCAGCGGGTGCGTGACCCGCGCCTTCGGGTCGAGCCATGCGCCGTTATAGGCGATGGCGCATTTGCCGCAGAGCGCGCCGCGCGCGACCGGATGGTCCGGGTCGCCCAGCACCTTCACCAGGCCGTCGGCGCGCTTCACCACGGCGATACCGCAAGCGTCATAGCAGTCGCGCGGGCAGGTGGTGCGGATGATGGTCTTGTCGGTCATGCGAAAAGCGCTCCCAGATGCGCGGAAGCAACGATAGTACGAGCCTCTGCCGGTTGACACAACGGATGCCGGGGATGTTCCGCGACAATCGGCCGATCGTCCCGGTTTTACATTTCCGCGACGCTATGGTCTGATCGCCGGCGAAGGCGGCCATTGGCCGCCATGTCGTTGAATCAGGGGCAGATCATGCAGATTGACGTCATTGCGAAACCGCAGGATCAGGCGGCGGTGTCGGTCGTGTTCGTGGCCGAGAACAAGAAGCTGGCCGGCGCCGCGGTGCAGTTCCTGGCGGGGGCGGCCGATGCCGTGGTGAAAGCCGTCGCGTCGCCGGGCTTTTCCGCCAAATGCGGGCAGGTGCTCGATCTGCTGTCCCCGGCCGGCCACAAGGGCCGCCGGATCGTGATCATCGGCCTGGGCGATCCGCGCGCGCTGAATGCGATCAAGGCGCGCGAGGTTGGCGGCGCCATCGCGCAGCATCTGATGTCGGTGAAGGAAGACGGCGCGCAGATCATCGCCGCCGCCTCCACCGGCAACAAGCTGGATGAGCCAGGCTTCCTCGCCAACGTCGCGCTGGGCGCGCGGCTGCGCGCCTATCAGTTCCGCAAATACGTGACCCAGGTGAAAAAGGGCGACGAGCCGGCCACGGTTTCGACGCTCCACCTCGTCACCGCGAAGAAGGCCGGCACCGAGAAAGCGCTGGCCGATGCCATGGCGCTGGGCGACGGTATCTCCTACGCGCGCGACCTGGTGAACGAGCCGCCGTCGACGCTCTACCCGGAAACTTTCGCCAAGAAGCTGCTGGAGCTGAAGAAGCACGGCATCCAGGTCGAGATTCATGATGAGAAGGCGCTCGCCAAGATGGGCGCGGGCGGCATCCTCGCCGTGGCGCAGGGCTCGAAGAACCCTCCGCGCCAGGTCAGCCTGCGTTGGAATGGATTGGGCGCGAAGTCGAAAGCGCCGATCGCCCTGGTCGGCAAGGGCGTGTGCTTCGACAGCGGCGGCCTGTGCCTGAAGCGGCCGAACCAGATGTTCCCGATGAAGGGCGACATGGGTGGCGCCGCCGCGGTGACCGGCGCCGTGCTCAGCGCCGCCTTGCGCAAGGCGAAGATCGACGTGGTCGCGGTGATGGCGCTGGTGGAGAACATGCCGTCGGGCTCGTCCTACAAGCCGGGCGACATCGTGAAGACCTTGTCCGGCAAGACCATCGAGATCTTCGACACCGATGCCGAGGGCCGCATCACCCTGGTGGATTCGCTCTATTACGCGGCGTCGAAGTTTAACCCGTCCTGCATCCTGGATGCGGCGACGCTGACCTATTCGGTGATGGCGGCGCTTGGCCCGGTCTTCACCGGTCTGTTCGCCACCACCGATGCGCTGGCGCGCGAAGTGACCGCGGCGGGCGAGGCGGCGGGCGAACCGCTCTGGCGCCTGCCGGTGCATGAGGGCTATCTCGACAACCTCAAGTCCAAGATCGCCGATTACCGCCATCACGCGACCGACGACATGGCTGCCGATGCGCCACACGCCGCGGCCCTGATGGGCGAGTTCGTGGGCGGCAAGCCCTGGGCGCATCTCGACATCGCCGACAAGGAATTCGCCCACAAGGACAAGCCGTACTGCCCGGAAGGTGCCAGCGGCCACGCCGTCGCGACGTTCGACGCGTTTTTGCGCGGGCGGGAGTAGAGGCGTCCGCCAGCTAGCTGCTGCGCTTCCACAACCTTCGCCGTCATGCCCGGGCTTGGCCCTGGCATCCACGA
>DASZQC010000027.1:0-18878 GCA_035549815.1 Dongiaceae bacterium | reverse complement strand
CGCCGGCGTGAATCGCCGGCCGTAGAACCATCGGCATAGACGACAGGAGGCTGAGCATGAGTGACCCTGTAGTGGCACTTCAGGTGCTGTTCACGGAGACCTATTACTGGATCACCGTCGTCATGATGTTCCTCATTCATGTCGGCTTCTGCACCTACGAGGTCGGCGTGTCCCGCCGCAAGAACCACATGACCACGCTGATGAAGAACGCGATGGTCATCCCGGTCGTCGGCGTGACCTTCTACTTCTTCGGCTGGTGGCTCTATTCGGCGATGGTCAATGGCCCCGGCATCACCGGCGGCATCGTGACCTCGCGCTTCGCGGAGCCGTGGAACGAGCTGATGGGCGCCCACATGGGCGGCAAGCCGGCCAGCGCGGACCTCACGGAAGCCGATACCGCGCTCTGGGCGCGGTTGAACGGTGTGTTCTGGGCCGCGTTCCTGCTGTTCTCCTGGACCACCGCCTCCATCGTCTCCGGCTCGATCATCGAGCGCGTGCGGTCCGGCGCCTTCTGGATCATCGCAGTCATGCTGGGGTCGGTGACCTGGATCATCGACGCCTCCTGGGGCTGGCACTATGCCGGCTGGATGGTGCAGGTCCTCGGCTATCATGACGCCTATGCCTCCGGCGTCGTGCATGCCATCGCCGGCGGCACGTGCCTTGCGGTCCTCATCAACCTCGGCCCCCGCATCGGCAAGTTCAAGCCCGACGGCACGCCGCGCAACATCCCGCCACAGAATCCCTGGCTGGTCTGCATCGGGTTGTTCCTGATCTATACCGGCTTCTGGGGCTTCTATGCCGCCTGCAACATCCCGCTCTTCGACGTGCAGGCCGGGGACGGCGTGTTCTATTCGGCGACCAACATCTACCTGCAGGCAACGTCGCTTTCGGCGATCACCTTCAACTTCATCCTGTCGCTCTGCGGCGGATTGATGGCCGGCTACATCGTCTCGAAGGCGGACGCCTATTGGACCTTCTCCGGTGGCCTGGCCGGCGTGATCGCCTGCTCGGCGGGCAATGACCTCTATCACCCGATGCAGGCGCTGATCATCTCCGCGATCATCGTCGTCATCATCTACAAGCTGCACTACTGGGTGGAGCGGCGATTCAAGATCGACGACGCAGTCGGCGCGGTGGCGGTGCATGGCTATGCCGGTTTCCTCGGCGTCGTCGCTGCGGGCTTCGTGCTGTGGGGCTATCCGTCATCGCCGGATGCGTTGCTTGGCCACGCCGAGCCCTGGGCGTCGATCACGCCCTGGGGCCAGTTCGTCGGCGCGGTCATCATGTTCTGGGTGCTGGGCTTCATTCCGGGTTACGTCCTGTCCTGGATCCTGAAAAAGGCGAACCTGCTGCGCATTCCGCGTGAAGTGGAAATCGCCGGCCTGGATCATGTGGGATTCACCACGGCACAGCAGGAAGAAGACGAAATGCGCGCCGTGCTGGCCCAGCAAGCCCGCTCCGCGCCCGCGGAATAACCCGAGACGAGGAGCTGAAAATGTCGACTGGAAACTTCGCCAACTGGGACGGCAACATCATGGACCTCGGCCCGATCTATCCGTTCGTCGGATGGGAAGGGATCATGGTCCTGATCGGCATCGTCTTCTGGATCGGCTGGCACATCTGGCAGATCAAGATGGAGAACAAGCAGCTGGAGGACGAGGCGCGCGCCCTGCGTCAATCCGGCAATCTTCAAAGGGCCGTCGAGGCTGAACACACACTCGAGCGCATGTAGCCCGTTCCTCCGATGGACAAGGCGCCGCCCGCAAGGCGGCGCCTTTTTTCTTGGCGTAATGTCGTCAGCGCGCCAGGATCGCCCGCGCCACGCGCTCGACATCGGCATCGATCGCCGCCGGCGCGATGCCAAGCTCGCGGGTGATCTTGCCGCAATCCAGCACAGAATTGCGCGGCCGCTTCGCCACCGTCGGGAACTGATCGCTGGTGATCGCCTCCAACGCGGGCCGCTTCAATCCGGCCGCGACGGCCGCTTCGACCAGCTTCGCGGCAAAGCCGTGCCAGCTCATCTCCGCCGCGCCGCGGTAGTTGAACAGCCCAAGCGCCGCGGCATCGCGATCCAGCAGGCGCAGGCCGGCCACTTGCATCGCCCGCGCCAGCGCGCCGGCCGGCGTCGGGCAGCCGCGCTGATCGTCAACGACGCGCAAGGCTTCGACGCCTCGGGCCCGGTTCAGCAGCTTGGCGGGGAAACTGTCGCCGGCCTCGCTGAACACCCAGGAGGTGCGCAGGATCGCATGCGAAACGGCGCTTTGCTGGATGTTGCGATCGCCGGCCAGCTTGCTGGCGCCATAGACGTTGAGCGGATTGGGCGCATCCTGCTCCAGATAGGCGCCCGTCTTGGTGCCGTCGAACACATAATCGGTGGAGACGTGGATCAGCGGGATGCCCAATCCGGCACAGGCACGCGCCGCCGCCAGCGGCAAATCGGCATTGAGCGCATGCGCCTGCGCCGGCTCCGATTCCGCCTTGTCCACCGCGGTATAGGCGGCGGCATTCAGCACCAGATCCGGCCGCGCGGCGGCGATCGCCGCGGCGGCGGCCTCGGCCGCGCTCTCCGAGACGCCCAATTGCCGGCGGCCGATCGCCGTCACGGCAAAGCCGGCCGGCCAGGAAAGATCGCGCAAGGCGCGGGCAAGCTGCCCGCCTTCGCCGAGGATCAGGACATCGGTCACGCGCCGGGCTAGGCGCTGAGCGCGGGGCCGGGCTTGCCCAGCGGCACGATGTCGGCCGAGGCGGCCGGGTCGATTGCCACCAGCTTGGCATCGACCAGCTTGAACACATGGTCGGCGATGGCGCGCCACGCACCGCCATGGCTGACCGCGATCACGGTCAGGCCATCCTTGGCCACCATCTCGCGGATGCGATGGCAGATGCCGGTTTCGGTTTCCTGGTCCAAGCCCGCCGTCGCTTCGTCCAGCACCAGGATCGACGGGCGGTGCAGCAAGGCGCGCGCCAGCGCAATGCGCTGGCGCTGGCCGCCGGAGATCATCTGGCCGCGCTCGCCCACCACGTGGTCGAGTGCGAGCGGCAATCCTTCGATGAAGTCGTCGGCGCCGGCGGCGCGCAGCGCGGCCCACACCTCGTCATCCGTGTAGCTCTCTTCGCCGAGCGCGATGTTGTTGCGGATGGTATCGTGGAACAAGGTCACTTCCTGCGGCACGTAGCCAATCATCTGGCGCCATTTCAGGAGATCGACCTCCTGCCGGTCGACGCCGCCCATCAGGATGCGGCCCTCTTTCGGATTCAGGAGCCCGAGCATCAGGTCGAGCATGGTGGTCTTGCCGATGCCGGACGGCCCGATCAGGGTCGTGATCTTGCCCGCTTCGATCACCAGGTCCGCCCGGTCCAGGATCGCGTTCCCGTCGGCGTGGCGGAACGACACACCCTCGAAGCGGACGCCCCGGCGCGGGTCAGGCAGCACCGTGCCGGTGAATTGTTCCTGCCGCTCCTCGGCCGCCTCCACCAGATGGCGGCCGGAATTGAGCCAGACATGCACGGCGTTGAGCCGGTGCGCGGCGCGTTGCACGACGCTGAACGTATTGACCAGGCGCACCAGCAGGATGGCGATGATCAGCAGCTCGTGGCCGCCGAGATGGAGCAGCGCGCTGCCGCCCACCAGACCGCCGACCAGACATATCGCCACCAGCGGCGCCTGCAATTCATCGGCATATTCCGAGGACAGCACGCGCGACTTCATGCGCTCATCCAGCGCGTCGCTGTCCTTGGCAAGCAGCGTGGCCATCCGCGCCTGGCGGCCCATGGCGCGGATCGACTTGATGCCGATGAAGACGTCGGTCAGGTCCGCCTTCATCCGGTTCATCGCCTTGTTCTGCAGCTTGGCGGCACGCTTCGACCGGCGCACGAGCTGGCCGTAGGACATCGCCATCATGGCGGCCGCGCCCAGCGCCACCAGCACCATCGGCGGCGCGATGATGTAGCAGATGATGAGATAGACCGCGATGCGCAGCATCGAGGTCAGCAGGTCGGTGCTGATCTGGAACGCCTCGCCCACCGCGTTGGCGCTGTCGCCGGCGGCGGCGACTAGGCGGCTCAGGCGCTGCCGCGTGTAGAAGCTCCAGTTCGCCTGCATCAGGGTGCGGATGACCTTCAGCCGCGCGTCGTTGTTGACCCTGGTCATCAAGTTGGCGGCATAGCGCGACACCAGGATGCCGATCATCGCCTTGACGCTGAGGAACAGCACCACCGCGACGAGCAGCGTGGCCAGGTTGGTTTCGAGCCCGACCGAGGCGAAGATCTTATCGGCGCCTTCGCGGATGAACTCCTTGCGGGCGCCCGCTTCGACATGCGTCATCGGGTCCATCATCAGGACCAGCGGGACGATGGTCGCCAGGCCGAACAGCTCCAGGATGCCGGCGACCGTCAGCCCCACGACGACGATGGTCCCCTGCAACGGCGGCACGGCGGAAAAGGCCGTCCACATGTTACGCAGGAATCCCGGCTTGCGCGGTTCCTTGTTTGCCATCAGCGGTGCCTGGAAGAGTCCCATGCGGCGCTTAATAGCGCGCGCCGCCACCCCACGTTGATGCGGCATTCCGCCGCCACGCCCGATGTCGCGCGCGGCGCGATCACGTCACGCCAACTGCGCCACGGCCACCGGGCTCGCGGCGCGATCCGCGAGCGGCGCGCCGTGGCCGAGCGCCGCGTTCCACTTGCGACCGATGGCCGCAATGCTGAACTCCTCGGCCAGGATCCGGCGGGCGAGCGCGAGGTCCTGCTCCGCGGCGGCGCGGTCCAGCAGATAGGTGTCGATCCCGGCGCGCCAGTCGTCGATGAACATGGCGTCGCGCAGCGGCTCCAGCGATTCGAGATAGGAGGCGACCACGGGCACGTTGTTGGCCAGCGCCAGCACCGCGCGGTTGGCGGACTTGCACAGCGAGAACGGGTCGATGCCGCTCGGCATGACGAACAGGTCGGCGCGCGACAGCTCGAAGAACACACGCTCGTTCGACCAATCCTCGTAGCGGGTGAAAATGCGCGCATCGTGCGTCAGGGCGTCGAAGCGGTTGCGGTTGTTGCTGATCACCACCAGCTCGATCGGCCGCTCGCGGTGGGTCTGCTCCAGGTCGCTGATGACCGGCTTCAACAGGCCCATGCCGAAGTCGGAATGGAAGCTGCCATGACGGCCGAACCAGATCACCCGCGCCGTGTCCTCCGGCAGATGGTCGACCTGCCAGTCGGTGTCGGCGCCGAACATGTCCTGGTCGTGCTTGTCGCCGCCGGCGCTGAAATCGGTGTTCGCCCGCAGGCGGTCCATGCCGCGGCGCGGCACGTCGGCGACCTTGCCGGACAGCCAGGCGCTCATCGCCTGATAGGCGTCGGGGGTCAAGGCGGCATCGGGGATCACCCAGCTTTGCGCCACCGGATGCAGATGCGCGCACGCCACCCGGTCGAGCGCCGAGTTGGGCGTCACGATGCCGGCCGCCTGCCGCGCCAGGTCGCTGACCGTGTCGGCGGACAATTCAGGGCCGCGGCGCTGGGCGTAGCCGGGCACGAACACGTTGTCGCAGAGATCGAGATAGACCGGCTTGCCGTGCGCACGAAACCGCCGCGCCGCCTCATCCACGCGGCTGCCGGCGCTCTTCACGGCGATCAGCGCGTCGTAGCGCTCCGGGTCGGGGACTTCGTCGACGAAAATGGTGCTGTCATGGCCCAGCTCGCGCAGGGCCCAGGCCGGGATCAGGCAGCGATAGCGGAAGCTTGCCACATTGGGATCGGCGGCGGCGGCGAACCAGGCCAGGTTCATGGCTGTGCTCCCGCTCCAAGGCCGGCCCATCGCGCCGCCCGCCCTTCGGCTGGGCCGGCAATCCCGGCTGGCGACCAAGCAGCCACAAAATCTCTGTTATGCATCAACGCACTACGGTGCAATTCCGACCCCGGCTACTGCCACTGGTTGTAGTCCGCATCCCCAAATTGCCCGCACTTCCAAGTCTATGTACTAGCCAAAATATCCCGTCGCTTCAAGAAAATTACCGGTGGCGCCCGCAATCTATGGTTGGCCTGATTTCCGCCTCCGGGCTCGACACTTGTGAATATCGGTTGAGCCCGCGATGGTGGACGATGGCGGCGGCGCGCGGTAAGAACGAGCCACCGCGCCGGCGCTGGCGCCCCACAAGACAGCTCCATAACAATTCACCATGACCTCGACCGCCGCCGTGCTCACCGACCAGGACCTGCGGGCCGCGCTGGCGCGCAAGACCGTCCTGGTCACCGGCGGCGCGGGCTTCATCGGCGGCGCGGTCTGCCGGCTGCTGCATGGGCTGACCGGCTGCCGGATCGTCAATCTGGACAAGCTCGGCTATGCCTCCAGTCCCGACGCGCTGCGCGACCTGGCGCAGGATCCGCGCTATGCGTTCGAGCATGCCGATATCACCGATCGCGCGGCGCTGACGCGGATCTTCCGGCAGCACCGGCCCGACGCGATCATCCACCTGGCGGCGGAATCGCATGTCGACCGCTCGATCGACGGGCCGCAGGCCTTCATCACCAACAACGTCGTCGGCACCCTGCATCTGCTGGAGGCCTGCCGCGCGCATCTGCAGGAGCGCAACGCGGCGGAGCGCGCCGCCTTCCGCTTCCTGCATGTCTCCACCGACGAGGTCTATGGCTCGCTGGAGGATGGCGCGCTGTTCGACGGGCAGAGCGCCTATGACCCGCGCTCGCCTTATTCCGCCAGCAAGGCGGCGTCGGATCACCTCGCCTCGGCTTGGCGCCATACCTTCGGCGTGCCGACCATCATCACCAATTGCGGCAACAATTACGGGCCGTTCCAGTTTCCCGAGAAACTCATCCCGACCCTGATCATCCGCGCGCTGAAGGGCCAGAGCCTGCCGATCTATGGCGGCGGCGAGCAGGTGCGCGACTGGATCCATGTCGAGGATCACGCGCGGGCGCTGCTCGGCGTGCTGGCGCGCGGGCAGGTCGGCGGCAAATACCTGATCGGCGCCGGCGAGCAGCGGCGCAATTTGGAACTGGCCGAGATGATCTGCGACCTGGTCGACCGCAGCGTGCCGCGCAATGCGGGGAGCCGGTCGTTGATCACCCATGTCGCCGACCGGCCCGGGCACGACCGGCGCTATGCCATCGATTCGACACAGATGCGTGCCGAGATCGGCTGGCGGCCGACGCGGTCGCTGCAGGACGGGCTGGAGGCGACGGTGCGCTGGTATATCGAGCGCAAGGATTGGTGGGAAGAGATCTTCCGTTCCGGCCGCTATGGCGGCGAGCGGCTGGGCCTTTCCACGCAGGACAAAGAGTTTGCCGGAGGCACACGGCGATGAAGGGCATTGTCCTGTCCGGCGGTCGCGGCACGCGGCTTTACCCGGCGACCAAGGCCGTGTCGAAGCAGCTCATACCGCTCTACGACAAGCCGATGATCTACTATCCGCTGTCGACGCTGATGCAGATGGGCATCCGCGACATCCTGGTGGTGACCACGCCGGAGGACGCGGACCGCTATCGCCATCTGCTGGGCGACGGCAGCCAATGGGGCATCAACCTTTCCTTCCAGACCCAGGCGCGACCGGAAGGCATCGCCCAGGCCCTGCTGCTGGGGCGCGATTTCCTGGGCGGCAGCCCGGCGGCGCTGATCTTGGGTGACAATTTTATTTATGGCGACGGATTGCTGCGCAGCCTCGGCAAGGCGAACGCGCTTGCCCACGGCGCGATCAACTTCGCCTATCGCGTCTCCGATCCGCAGCGCTATGGCATCGTCGAGTTCGCCGCCGACGGCAGGCCGGTGCGCCTGGTGGAGAAGCCGACCAATCCCAAATCCAACTGGGCGATCATCGGCCTCTATGTCTATGACGGGCATGCGTCGGACTATGCCGCCGCGCTGACGCCCTCGGCGCGCGGCGAACTGGAGATCACCGATCTCAACCAGCGTTACCTCGACCAGGGCATGCTGCAGGTCGAGAAGCTGGGGCCCGGCAATGTCTGGCTCGATACCGGCACGCACGATTCCTGGCTGGAGGCCTGTCACTACGTGCAGACCATCTTCCATCGCCAGGGCCAGATGATCGGCTGCCTGGAAGAAGTGGCCTACCGCGCCAACTACATCGACGCCGACCAGTTGGAGCGGCTGGCCGCGGAGATGGAATCCTCCACCTACGGCCAGTATCTGCGCGGCTTGCTGATCTAGGCTGGTTTGTAGCGCCGCCAGCGCGGCGGTGTCGCCAGGCGGCCTTTCTTGCCCGACAGCGAGAGATTGGGATTGAAGAACGGGTCGTCCCACATCAGGTGCGGCCAGCGGGTGCGCATATAGTCGCGCTCCCAGGTGTAGCTGTTGAGCCGCTCCGGCCGCACGTCGGAGCCGCGGCTGGCCGAATGGCGGTGCAGCAGCGGCGCGAAGGGCGTGTAGATGACGCGCAAGCCCGCCTCGCGCACCCGCAGGCAGAAATCGATGTCGTTATAGGCGACGGCCAGATGCCTCTCGTCCAGGCCGCCCAGGCGCGTGAACAGGTCGCGGCGCAGGATGTGGCAGGCGCCGGTGACCGCGTTCATGTCCTGTGCCACCGCGATGCGCCCGGCATAGCCGACGCTGCCCGAGGTGCTCTTGGCGAAGATGTGGCCGGCGACGCCGCCCAGCCCGATGACAACGCCGGCATGCTGCACGCTGCGGTCGGGGTAAAGCAGCAGAGCGCCGGCCAGTCCGACATCGGGCCGCAGCGCCTGGCCCACCAGCTCGTCGAGCCAGCCGGGCTCGATCGCCTCGATGTCGTTGTTGAGCGCCATCAGCAGCTCGCCATGCGCCTGCGCCGCGCCCAGGTTGATCAGGCGCGAATAGTTGAAGGCGCCGGGCGCCGCCACGATGCGCACATCGGCGCGCGCGGACAGCGCCTTGAAATAAGCCTTGGTGTCCGGCTCGCGGCTGTCATTGTCGACGATGATGATCTCGAGATTGCGATAATGCGTCCGGCGATCGAGGCTGTTGATGCATTGCTCGAGAAGGTCCTTGCGGTCGCGCGTCGGGATCACGACGGAGACCATGGGCGGCGTCGCCGGGAGCGGATAACGCAGCCGCAGGAAGCCCGCCGCATCCGGTCCTTCGATCGAGGCGCCCGACAAGTTCGGCGATGCGGCCACGAACTCTTCCACCGCGGCACGGCGCGCGGGATCCGTCAGATAGATCACGCGCGCCTTCGGCGTCGCCGCCGGATCGCCGGCCACATGCACCAGGATGCCGGGACAATGCAGCGGATCGCGGCCCGAGGCGCGGATCACACGCAGCGCCAGATGATAGATCGCGGTGTCGAGATTGGCCGCATCGGGCAAGGCCACCACGCGCAAGCCGGCGGCGCGGAACAGAATCGCGCGGCCGAAGCCGTTCTGGCTCAGGAAAAGGTCAGGGCCGAAATCCGGCTTGAACCAGGGCGCGAAGCGGCGGCCGTCTTTGTCGATCTGGTCCTCGTCGCCGAAAATGAGTTCGGCGTCCGGCGCCGCCGCGAGCGCCGCCCTCAGGCGGTGGAACGCGATCTGCGCCAGCCGGTCCGCCGCGCGAAGAAAAATCAAGTGCTCGGCGCGCGCATCCCGCAGCGCCTGTGCGATTGCGGCGGCGGGCTGGTCGTCCCCGGCAAAGATCACCTGGCGCTGCAGGTCCGCCGAATCCAGCCCGCTCCAATAGGCATGATCGGCCGCCGACAATTCGCCCAGCACCACGATGGTGACCGGCAGGGACGGCGCCGGCCCCGCTTCCGCCGGCGCGTAGCGCTCCCAATGTTCGATCCATTCCTGATAGCCGTTATCGATATGCAGGCCGCGCAGCAGCCGCAGATAAAGCGCCTGGCGGCTCGCTCGCTTCCGGAACAGCTTCTTGATGCCGCCAAGCCCCATGCACCCGCTCCCTCGCGCAAGCTGCACCGGCCCGCGCCCGCGTCCTTCAATAGCCGCGTCCTTCAATAGCCGCTGCCCGGCAGCGCGCCAAGGGCCAGTTTGCCACCGCCGATTTGCCTTCCGCAGTTTACGGCTTGTGCCGCCTAGGCGGCTCGACTAAGCAGGTTCAAACACGTCAATGCCAATGCGGACCCAGCGCTTTGCGGATCACCGATCTCTCCTTGCCCGACATCAAGCGCGTCACCTTGACCGTGCATGGCGATGCGCGCGGCTCGTTCATCGAGACCTTCCGGGAAGCGGATTGGGCGCCGCTCCTGAACGGCGCGCATTTCGTGCAGGACAACCAGACCCGCTCCGCCGCTCCCGGCACGGTCCGGGGCCTGCATTACCAGTTGCCGCCTTTCGACCAGGCGAAGCTGGTCCAGGTCGTGTCTGGGCGCATCCTTGATGTCGCCGTCGATGTGCGGCGCGGCTCGCCAACCTTCGGCCGCCACGTCGCGCTGGAGCTGGGCGATGACGGAACGCAGGTCTTCGTCCCGGCCGGATTCGCCCACGGCCTCATGACCCTCGCGCCGAACACCATCGTCGCTTACAAAGTGACGGGATATTACGACCAGGCGTCGGAACGCGGCATCGCCTGGGACGATCCCGATTTGGGGCTGGACTGGCCGAAGCTGGCGCCGATCCTTTCGCCACGCGACCAGACATGGCCGCGGCTCAAGGACCAGGGCGATCTGTTCTAGGTTCTAGAAAGCGAACAGCAGCAGGGCGATCAGCGCGGCGGTGCCGGTCGCGGCGGCGATGGCGGCCGGCTTCAGCCACGGCTTCTTCGGCGGCAGGCGCTCGCCCCATTCGTCCTTGCGGTCACGGCCGGCTTCCACCAGTTCGCTCATCGCGCGCACCAGTTTGGTGCCGCGCAAATTGCGGCCGAACCTTTCCAGCCCGATTGTGGCGACCTCGAGCCCCAGCTCCAGTTGCGTGATGGCGAGTTCCTCGGCGGCGGCCTCGAGCTGTTGGACAATGTCGTCCGCCCGCCGCTCGCGATCCTTCAGCATCACATATTCGCCGGGCGCCGGGCGCGTCGCGATGCCGTCATAGGCGTTGTCGAGCACAATCTTGGTGAATTTCAGCTCGAGCTGCTCTTTGACTTCCGGCGTCGCCTTCACCGCCGCCTGCTTACCCTGCAATAGGGCGGAGGCGACGCGCATCATGTCGACCTGGCCCTTCAACTGGTCGACGGCGCCCTCGACCATGGCGATGAACTCTTCGTCGTCGGCCAGGCCCGGGTCGTTCGCCATGTGCTGCGCCGCGGCGGCGGCGTTCGGCCCGTCGGCGGCGATCATCAGCCACCAGCGCTCCGGCTCCGCCGCGCGTTTGGCGATCATGTAGAACTGACGCGGCTCCGGCTCGCAGGTCAGCAGCCGGGCGGCCGTCAGGCCCATATCCTTGCCGCCCGAGACGCGCGCGATGCAGCGGCGGAAGGCGGCGCGCTGTTCCGGCACCACGAAATCGATGAAGGGACGATAGGGCATGTCGCGCAACGGCACGCCGAAATGCTGGGCGGTCATGCCGCGCGCATCATGGATGCGGGTGGAATTGTCGATGAGCAGCGACAGATCCCAGGACTCAATCATAGACAAGGCGGCCCCCCGGACGTCTGACTTGGTGTCGGCAGGTTTGCGTCGACCTTGCGCTGATCGAGTTAATTGTTGGTTATGAGATCGACGAATACTAGGTTAATGGTCCTAAATCGAGACCTTCCTCACAATCCAATGTAGCGCCGGGGGAAGAATCGCATCGTTATCGACGCCGCGGAGCTCGAGGCCCAGTTTGTGCGCCGTCACTTGATAGCGGGCGATCATCGCCTTCGAGCCGACGCAGGTCACCGCCGCTCGCCCCGCGTCCGGCCAGGCAGCGAGCGCGTCGCGCATCTCCGTCCCGACCAGAAGGCCGGAGAGATAAGAGCGCAGATCGGCCGCCGGCATCTTGCCGAACAGGCCGAAGGTGCGGACGCTGAACACGCGGTTCAGCAACTCCGCATCCGCCGAGGCCGCGACGCCGCGCGCGAAAGCGTCCGCATTGTCCTGCGACCCGATCATCACCTGCGACAATGTCCCGGACTTGCACAGCAGATCGAACAGCTCGCCGGTGATGTAGGTGCGGAACGAGATGAGCCTGCCATCGACGACGCGGGCCCATTTCGAATGCGTGCCCGGGGTGACGAATATCGTGCTTTGCGCCTCCCCCTGCAGCAGCGCGCCCAGCATCTGGCATTCCTCGCCACGCATCACTTCCGGCTGGATCGCATCGTCCATATTGACGCCGGGCACGATCCAGCAGGCGCTGCCGACGATCTCCCCGGCTTTCATCAGATGATCCGCCAGATCGGTCAGGCGCACCGGCACCGGGACATAGGGCACCTCGACCCAGCCCATGCGGCTGCCGACCATGCCGGCCATGACGATCGGAATGCCCGGCGCTGCCTTCAGCCAGTCGGCCAGGAACGATTCCAGCGAGTCCGCGAAACGCCGATCCGGATGTGCCAGCAGGCCCTTGTCGTCGGCGCGTTGCTGCAGGATCTCGCCGTCGGGCCCGAGTGCCCAGGCCCGCCGGTTGCTGGTGCCCCAATCGACGGCGATGCAACGGAACGACATGAGGTGCGCGACCGGTCCCTAAAGCTGCGTCACGCCGCCATAGGTAAAGCCTGCCGCGCTGCGCGCCAAGCGGTTGCGCAAGGGCGCGCCGAATTCCGCCATCTCGATCTCGAACACGTCGCCGGGCTCCGGCTTGATGCCGTCGGCGAAGCTCAGGGTCGCGGTGCCGAAGAAGTGCACATGCAGATCGCCCGGCCGGCGGAACAAGGGATACTTGAAGTGATGGAATTCCAGGTTGGCGATGGTGTGCGACATGTTGCTCTCGCCGGACAGGAACGGCTTGCGCCAGATGATCTCGTTGCCGCGGCTGATGCGGCTTTCGCCGGACAGGGCCGCCGGCAGTTCGCCGGTGCGCAGCTCCGGACCGATGGAGCAGCCGCGCAGCTTGGAATGCGCCAGGTAGAGATAGTTCTGCCGTTCCGTCACATGGTCGGAATATTCGTTGCCCAGCGCAAAGCCCAGGCGATGCGGCTTGCCGTCCGGCCCATTGAGATAGAGGCCGGCGATCTCCGGCTCTTCGCCGCCATCCAAGGCGAAGTCCGGCAGCGGCATGTCGCCTTCCGGCGCCGCGATGATGCTGCCGTCGCCCTTGTAGAACCATTCCGGCTGCACGCCGGCGCCGGCGCCCTTCGGCTTGCCGCCTTCCAGGCCCCAGCGGAACATTTTCATGGAATCGGTCAGCGCGCTCTCGTCGTCGGCCAGATTCTTGTGCATCTTGTCGCGCGCGTCGGCGCTGCCGAGATGCGTCAGGCCGGTGCCGGTCACATAGCAATGCGCCGGGTCCGGATGATCGACCGGCGGCAGGACCCGCTTCTCCGCCAGCAGCACGGCGTAGTTCAGTTCGGCGCCCGCGCCCTGCGCCGCCGCCTGCTGGTCCAACGTGCGATGAGCGGCGATCGCCTTGTTCGCCAGCTCGACCGTGCTGGTCACGCCGGGCACGGTCACGGCCTTGCCGTTCTCGATCCGCGCCACGGCGCGGCCGCCGCTCTCGGTCTTGAATTGAATGAGGCGCATGATCGGAACCTTTCGCTGGGAGTTCGCGTCCGCTCGATCCAGCCGGACGCCTCGGCGGCCACTCGGATAACACAGGCACCGCAATGCGGCAACGCGATATTGTATTATAAAATGACGGATAGACGGCGCTTTGCTGCGCCGCGACATCGTCGCATCAACCCCGCACCAGCCGTACAACCGAAGGCCGCAGCGACACCCCGCGCATCGTAACGATTGAGGTGAATTGAGGTGAGTTATGCCTGTGCCGCAGGGACAAGTGCTGTTTACGCCGCCGCAACCTGAGGTCTATAGTCAAGCTCAGGCACTTCACAAAGAGAGTGCCGTTAAATGTGACGGGAGGAAATCATGTCAAGATTGCTGGCATCCGTGAGTCTCGCCGTCGTGGCTGCGTGCTTCGCCACCGGTGCGTCCGCGCAAGAAGGCACCATCGCCAAGGCCGTCGGCGGCTACACCTTCGAAGACGCCGCCAAGGAAGCCGAGGGCACCAAGAATTTCCATTCGGCGGACGGTCACCTGACCTTCGCCATTGTCACCCACACCGCCGGCAACGGATTCTTCGATCCGGTCTATGTCGGCGCCACCGTCGCCGGCAACATGATCGGCGCCAAGATTCTGCTGCTCGGCTCGGAATCGCCGACCGACGATCCGCAGCGCGAGATCGAGATCCTGAACCAGATCGTGCAGGACCCCACTATCGACGGCCTGATCATGACCACGCCGCAGGCCGGCGCCTATAACGATATCGTCAAGGCGGCGCAGAAGGCCGGCATCCCGGTCGCCACCACGAATTCCTATGACGGCGGTATCGTCGATCGCAACGCCATCAGCCACACCGGACAGGACGCTTCGGCGGCCGCGATCGGCGGCGAGGCCCTGGCGAACTGCGTGCTGGACAAGGGCATCGACAAGGGCTCGATCATCCTGCCCTCCTCGACCGCGATGGGCAACGTCGAGGTCAACAACCGCGTCACAGCCGCCTTCAACGCCATCGTCAAGACCCTGCAGGCGGCGGGCAAGCTGGAGAACTTCAAGGTCGATGCGGGACCGGAGAATGTCGGCGTCGACGCCAACCCGCAGGACCCGGTGAATAGCATCGTGTCGCTGTTCGAATCGCGCGGCGACGTGGTCGGCGCCTTCACCGCCAACAACGTCTTCACGCCGGCTTTGGCGAAGGCCGTGGCCCAGATGGGCAAGACCGGCGAGATCTGCGCCTATGGCTTCGATTTAGGCCCGGCGCAGCAGGATGCGATCCGCAGCGGCGACCTGACCGGCTCGCTGGGCCAGCAGCCGTTCCTGCAGGGCTTCTGGCCGGTGATGCAGCTTTACCTCCAGATCGACCGCGGCATCTCCGCGGCCAATTTGGACACCCGCGCCCAGCTCGTCACCAAGGATAGCGTCGAGCAGGTCGGCAAGCGCTTCGAGAACTGACCGCCAGCTCACCACTGCTCTAGCCGTGTCGCGGGAGGACTTGCCTCCTCCCGCGATGTGCTAGGCCCGCGGTGTGCTAAGATCGACGCATCGCGCCGGATCGACGGGAGTCCGATGGCCGACAGCTCAGCAGGCAATTTGGGACGCATGCCCACCCAGTTGGTGGGCGGCTGGGAGGCTGGCCTGCTGGTGCTGATGGCGCTGCTGTTCATCATCGGCGCGCTGATCAATCCAGCCTTCTTCGGCAGCGGCGACGCTTTCCTTGCCATCCTGCGCGACACGGCGCGCTATGCCGTCGTCGCCGTCGGCATGACCTTCGTCATCGTGAACAAGGACCTCGATCTTTCGGTGGGGTCGACCAACGGGCTGATCGGCGTCGCCTTCTCGCTGTTGTTCGCGCCGAGCTTTGCCGATTGGGGGCCGCTGCCCGCCACCCTCTTCTGCCTGGTGCTGGGCACCTTGATCGGCCTTATCAACGGCGTTCTGGTCACCATCCTGCGCGTACCGTCCTTCATCGCCACCTTGACCATGCTGCTGATCGGGCGCGGCATCATCCTGGGCCTCACGGGAGGCAAGTCCATCGGCTATGCGGTGAAGGCGCGCGACTATCCCGCCTTCTTCCACTGGGGCGAGACCAACTTCCTAGGCTTCAACAACCAGATCATCATCGCCGTCGTGGTGGCGGCGATCGGCGCCGTGGTTCTCGCCAAAACGCGCTGGGGCTACGAGACCTTCGCCACCGGCGGCAACGAACAGGCGGCCATCTATGCCGGCATCCCGACCCGCTGGGTGCGCATCCGCGCCTATCTGCTCTCTTCGCTCTGCGCCACCATCGCCGGACTGATGGCGGTCACTCAGGACAAGGGCGTCACCGCGCAGGCCGGCCTTTCCTCCGAGCTCATTGTCATCGCCGCCGTCATCATCGGCGGCGCCTCGATCCTCGGCGGGCGCGGGCGCGTGATCGGCGCCTGCCTCGGCGCCATGCTGACGGTGGTCATCGACAAGGTGCTGCGCGAGGGCTGGCCGACGACGCGGGTGATCCAGATCGACGGCCAGGACGTGACCGTCAACGCCATCAGCCAGTTGCCGGTGGGGGCCGTGCCGGCGCTGCTCGGCGCGCTGCTGCTGCTGGCGGTGCTGGTGGAGCCCTATGTGTTGCGGCGGCGCCTGATCGGGCGGTTCTGGGCCTGGCTGCGCAAGACGGAGCCGCCCCTCATCATCGAAGCCGGCGGCGTCGCCATCGAAGGCGTGCAGACCAAGGGCACGGTGACCAGCGACAAGGCGCTGCACGCGCGCGGCTTCGGCAAGTTCCTGGCGCGGCGCGATGCGCTCGCCATCATCCTGACCGTCGTCTTGTGGACGATCGGGCTGTGGCTGCGGCCGGATTACTGGTGGAACCTGCAGAACAGTTTCGCCATCCTGCTGAACTACACGGAGCTGGCGCTGCTCGCCGTGGGTCTGACCTATGTCATCGCCGCGGGCGACATCGACCTCTCGGTCGGCGCGGTGCTGGCGCTGGCGGGCGCCGCCACCGCCTATTTCATGAAGGTGCTGGGCTTCGATCCCATCGTCGCCATCTTCATGGGGCTGATCGCCGGCAGCGCCGCCGGGCTGCTCAATGCGCTGATCACCGTCGGGTTCGGCTTGCCCTCCTTCATCGCCACCCTCGGCATGTTCTATATCGCCCGCGGAATCGCCGCCTGGATCGTCGCCGGGCAGCAACTCACCGGTTTCCCGGAGAGCTTCAACCTGCTGGGACGCAAGCTGGTCGATATCTTCGGCCATTTCGGCATCGAGATTCCGGCGGGTGTCCCATTGCTGATCAGCGAGGCGGTCAGCGTGCAGACCTTGTGGATGCTGCTGGTCGCCATCCTGGCGGGAATCGTGCTGGCGCTGACGCCGTTCGGGCAGATGATCTACGCCACCGGCGGCAACCGCCGCGCCGCCGACTATGCCGGCATCAACACGCGGCGCGTGCGCTTCATCTCGCTGATGCTCTCGGCTCTCTGCGCCACCATGGCCGGCATCATCTACACGGCGTTCTTCCGCAGCTTCAACCCGACCGCGGGCCAGTTCCGCGAACTGGACGCCATCGCCGCCGTCATCATCGGCGGCGGGTCGATCTTCGGCGGCTACGGCACCGTCATCGGCTCGCTGGCCGGCGCCGCCGTCATCACCCTCATCCGCGCGCTGCTGCAGCTCAACATCATCTTGGGCGAAGGCAAGTCCTTCGTCATGCCGCAGCATTGGGTGAACGTCTTCACCGGCCTGATCCTGATCGTCGCCGTGCTGATCGACATCTGGCTGCGCCAGGCCGATCTGCTCGCCACGCTCCGGCGACGATTGGGGCTCAGCCGCACCAAACCGGGACTGGAACATGCCTGACCAAGAGCAACCGATCATCGAGATGCGGCAGATCAGCAAGTCTTTCGGCGCCGTGCGCGCGCTGAAGGAGGTCGATCTCAGGCTCTATCCCGGCGAGATCCTGGGCCTGGTCGGCGATAATTCCGCCGGCAAGTCGACGCTGATGAAGATATTGACCGGCGCCTATCACCGCGATTCCGGCGACGTGCTGGTCGCCGGCCAGCCGACCAACTTCAAGAGCCCGCACGAAAGCCGCGCCGCCGGCATCGAGATGATCTATCAGGACTTCGCCTTGTGCGGGAACATGGATGTGGGCCAGAACATCTTCCTCGGCCGCTGGCCGCGCAAGAGCCTGTTCGTCGACCGCAAGACCATGTACGCCGAGGCCGACAAGGTGCTGAAGCGGCTGAAGGTCGACGTCAATTCCGTCTATCAGCGGGTGGAAAGCCTGTCCGGCGGTCGCCAGCAATCCGTCGCCATCGCGCGCGCCATCTCCTTCGAGCCGCGCGTGGTCGTCCTGGACGAACCGACCGCCAACCTCTCGGTCATGGCGACCGAGCGGCTGCTGGAAACCATGCTGGAATTGAAGAAGCACAACGTGGCGCAGATCATCATCTCGCACCGGCTGCAGGACATCTTCGCTGTCGGAGACCGCGTCATGGTGCTGAAGCGCGGCGAGAATGTGGGCGAGCGCTGGATCCGGCAATCGAGCGAACAGGACGTGCTGGAAGTGATCGTTTCCGGCCGGCGCGAAACGGCGGCTTGAAACCGGCGCCGCGGAACCGCGGCCTAGCGTTGTCACGGGCTTCGAACCAATCGCTTCGCTTGGTCCGCCCGTAATTTGTATTATAATTGTCCGGAGCGTTGTGCTAGGTTGGCCGCAATGTCATACACGCCGGTCTGGCAATGAGAAAGCTGAAAAAAGCAGCCAAAGCGCGGGGGGAGCGTCTCCATCACAGCCTGGCGCAGGATATCGGCGCCCGGATTCTGCGCGGCGATTTCGCGCCGGGTGACTTGCTGCCCAACGAGGCCGAATGGTGCAACGTCTACGGCGTCAGCCGCACGGCGGTGCGCGAGGCCATCAAGATGCTGGCGGCCAAAGGGCTGATCGTCTCGCGGCCCAAGATCGGTTCGCGCGTGCGGCCGCGCGCGTCGTGGAACCTATTGGATCGCGACGTGCTGGCCTGGTACTGGACCGCGTCGGACCAGCATCGTTTCCTAGCCAATGTGCAGGAGATGCGCGAGATGCTGGAGCCGGAGGTGGCGGCCCTGGCCGCCCTCAACCACACCGCGCCGCAACTGGCCGAGATCGATTCCGCCTATCACGGCATGGTCGATGCCGACACCATTGCCGACTGGAACATCCACGACGTGCGCTTCCATTTGGCGATCCTGAACGCGGCGGGCAACGAGCTGCTGGTGCCGCTGGGCTTCATGATCGAATCTGCGCTTAGCAACATGTTCGCCTTCACCGCCACGCACAACGAGGACATGCGCAAGGCCCTGCCGCTGCATGAGGCGATCCTGAGCGCAATCAGGCGGCGCAGCCCCGATGCC
>DASZQC010000026.1:0-2941 GCA_035549815.1 Dongiaceae bacterium | reverse complement strand
CCAGATGCCGCGACCCGCCGCGGTCCGCGAGCTGACCGACGATCCGCAGCGCTCCGCCGCCTTGCCGGGCTATCTCTACAGCGATCCGGCGGTGTTCGAGACGGAGAAGACGCGCCTCTTCCACAGGCTGTGGCAGTGCGTCGGCCATGCCAGCGAACTGCCGAATGTCGGCGATTACCTGGTCGCCAAAATCATCGACCAGGAGCTGTTCGTGCTGCGCGGCGCCGATGGGACCTTGCGCGCCTTCTACAATGTGTGCCAGCACCGCGCGCATGAATTGCTGAAAGGCCGCGGCAATGTCGCCTCGGTCATCGTCTGCCCGTACCATGCCTGGACCTACGAGCTGGACGGCAGATTGCGCGGCGCGCGGTCGACGAGAAAGATGCCGGACTTCGATCCGGCGGCCTACGGGCTGGAGCCGGTGCGGCTGGAGACGCCGTTCGGCTTCCTGTTCGTCAATCTGGACCCGCTGGCAAGGCCGCTGGCGGAGCTGGCCGGCGACATGTTCGCCGACATGGCAGCCGAGATGCCGTGGGTCGATCGGCTCGTCATCAATCCCGGATACTCGATGGTGCCGGGCGAGCGCGCGCTGCTGGATGCGAACTGGAAGGTGGCGGCCGAGAATTGCCTGGAATGCTACCATTGCGGCCCGGCGCATCGCGCCTTTGTCGACATGATCGACATCCCGCATTACACGCTGACCCAGCACGGCGCCTGGATGAAAAGCGCCGCGCCGCTGCGCAGGCCGGACAGCAGCGCCTACAAGGTCGGCGCCGACGAACCGGTGCAGCACAACTCCTATTGGCACCTGTTCCCGAACATCGAGTTTGCTTTGATGCCGGGCTCGCGCGCTTTGTCGGCCTTCTGGTTCTGGCCGGTGAATGCGGAGCAGACCGGCATCGCCTGGGTGCTGCTGACCCTGCCGGGCGAAGGCCTGGCGCAGGACCGCGTCGATTACCTGTCCAACGTGCTATGGCCGGAGGATGTGGCCCTGTGCGCCTCGGTGCATCGCGGCCTGAAGTCCAAGGGCTATCGCGGCGGGCGCTTCGTCGCCGGCCCGGACCTGCCCGGCGTCAGCGAGGTCAACGTGCACGAATTCCAGCGGCTCTACGCCCAAGCGATGGGGCTTTAAGAAGCCTGCCCGCGCGGTTGTGTTGTTGTCCGGAGAGGTCTAGCGTTCCAACTGCGCCTTCGCGCAGTACCGAAGTGTTGTTCCCGAATTCACGCATCGCGCAACGAAGGGGAGGAACGCATGGCCGAGTACATTCTCCTGATCGACTGGACCGAGCAGGGCGTCCGCAAGATCAAAGAGTCACCGAAACGCCTGGACGCGGCCCGCAAGCTGGCGAAAAGCTGCGGCGTCAAATTCGGCGATTTCTACATGACCATCGGCAAGCACGACATGCTGGCGCACCTGACGGCGCCGGACGACGCCGCGGTGGCCAAGTTCGTGCTCTCGGTGGCCCGTGCCGGAAATGTCCGGACCACCACGCTCAAGGCTTTCACCGAGGCGGAGTATCGCAAGGTCATCGGATCGCTTTAGGGCGCGGCGCCGTCGAGCCGCCGCGCCTCGGTTTTGCCGCCTTTATAGGCAAGTTGGTCCGGCGCCTTAGCCGCCCGTTAAGGTCTGGGACTCTAACCTTTTGATTGGCCGGGAATGGTGGCAATGCCAACCGGCCGTGGGCTATCCTGTGCCCGGAACCAGGCCGGGGCCAACACCGGCCATCAGGGAAGCGACGACGCACAGATGAGCCTGCCCAAGCCATGAACCTGCCGGAGCAATTCACCGAGCGCAGCACCCGGATCGAGGTGGCCTCGCTGATCCTGGCCGGCCTCGGCCTGCTGGTGGTGCTGCAATTCGGGTTGCTGGCGGCCTTGCTGGCCGGTTTGCTGGCGCACCAATGCGCGCAGTTGCTGGCGGCGCGCCATCGCGCGGTGGGCGTCACCAAGTTCGGCGGCAAGATCATCGCCCTCACCATCCTGGGAGGCGTGTTCGCCTTCGCGCTGACCTTCGGCACGGTGCGCATCGCCAATCTGCTGACCGGCAATTCCGAAGGCCTCGTGGCGCTGATGCAGGAGATGGCGAACGCCATCGACACCGCGCGCACCCATTTCCCGCCGTGGGTGCA
Source organism: Dongiaceae bacterium (assembly GCA_035549815.1). Classification (GTDB taxonomy): domain Bacteria; phylum Pseudomonadota; class Alphaproteobacteria; order Dongiales; family Dongiaceae; genus Dongia_A. The sequence goes on along the minus strand of DASZQC010000026.1, from coordinate 812 downwards.
GGAGTATCTGCCGGCGAATGTCGACGAGTGGAAGACGGAAGCGGTCGGCTGGTTGCGCTACAACGCGGCGATCCTGGGCAATATCGGCGAAAGCCTGGGCAAGATCCTGGTCCATATCCTGATCGGCCTGATCATCGGCGGCATGGTGGTGCTGGCGGACCCGACGCAGGGCTACGGCCACGGCCGCCCGCCGGGGCCGCTGGCCCGCGCGCTGGAGCAGCGCATCACCATCCTGAGCCGCGCCTTTCGCCGGGTGGTGTTCGGGCAGGTGCGCATTTCCGCGCTCAACACCCTGCTGACCGGTATCTATCTGGCGGCGATCCTGCCCATGTTCGACGTCCACCTGCCGCTGATCAAGACCATGATCCTGGTGACCTTCGTCGCCGGGCTGCTGCCGGTGCTGGGCAACCTGATCTCCAACACGGTCATCGTGGTGGTCAGCATCAGCGTCTCCTTCTACGTGGCGATCGCCTCGCTGGTGTTCCTGGTGGCGATCCACAAGCTGGAATATTTCATCAACGCCCGCATCATCGGCGGCCAGATCCGGGCGCGGGCCTGGGAATTGCTGCTCGCCATGCTGGTGATGGAGGCGGCGTTCGGCATCCCCGGCGTCATCGCCGCGCCGATCTTCTACGCCTATATCAAGAGCGAATTGTCGATCCGCGGGTTGATCTAGCCTGCAGCCTCACGGCGCTTCCTGCGCCACGTTCTCGCGGAAGAACACGCGCAGCGGCGTGCTGCCGTCGACCGGGCTGCCGTCCAGGCGCCCGTAGTGGCGCAGAACGATCTCCATCGCCCGGCGCGCTTCCAGC
>DASZQC010000025.1:0-5198 GCA_035549815.1 Dongiaceae bacterium | reverse complement strand
GCAGGGCGGCGCCCTTCGCCGCCTGGGCGTCCAGCGCCGCCGCGATGGCGCCGGCGATGGCGTTGCCGGCCTGGGACACGCGCACCACGCGCCGGCCGCCCAGCATGGAGATGGCGTTGAGCTCGTCGGTCAGGCGCGCTTCGTCGTCCTTGATCTGGTCGGCGGTCAGTTCGGCGAGGCGGAAGGGGTCGTCCTCCGTGCCCAGCACGGCCTTCTGCGCCGCGCGGGCATATTCCCGCGCCAGCCCTTCGTCCGGACCATAAAACAGCAAGGCGCCGATGCTCTCATCCGGCGCCTTCAGGAATTTGTCGAGCTTGGCCCTGTCCAGCTTCATCGGCCGGATCGCGGGTCAGGGCGCCGACGCAGCAGTCGGCGCCGGCTGCATCTGGGGATTGGCGAAATAGGCGGCAAGGCGGACCTTGATCAGTTCCGCCAACTGGATGGTGCTGCGCTCCTGCGCGCTTTCGTTGGCGCTGATGTCGTTCAGCGGATCGTCGAACTCGTCATAGCCCGTGATGGTCTGCGAGGAATCCTCCAGCACCGGCTTGCCGGAACTGTCGACCAGCTTGTAGAAGGCGGTGACCTCGACATTGCGCCGCGTGGCGCTGAGGTCGGTGCGGGTCAGGGCGCCATAGGTGCGCACCGACAAGGTGACATAGAGGCGATGGGTCGAGCTGGCCGGCTGGCCCAGCGGGTTCAGCCCGTCGCGCAACTGGTTGTGCAGTTGCTGGCCCAGGCGGTTGGCGATCGGCTCGATCCGCACCGCGGCAAGCTGCTTGTCGATGCCGGGCGCGCCGCTGGCCTGGCCGGTCGGATAGCGCGTGCCGTAAAGCGGTTTCCAGCCGCAGCCGGCCGCACCCAGCGCGACGCCGCCGAGCAGGATGCCGAGGGCCGCCCTACGCGACCACATTGATGATCCGATTGGGCACGACGATCACCTTCTTCACCGCCTTGCCGTCCAGCGCCTTCTGCACCGCCGGCTCGGCCAAGGCCGCCTGTTCCGCCGCATTCTTGTCCATGTCGCGCGGCAGGTGCAACGTGGCGCGCAGCTTGCCGTTGACCTGGATCGCGACGGTCACCGTATCGTCCACCGTCAGGGCCGGGTCGGCCAGCGGCCAATCCGTCTCCGCCACCAGTTTGGCATGGCCCAGCAGCCGCCACAATTCCTCGGCCAGATGCGGCATGGCCGGGCCGATCAGCAGCACCAGCGCATCCAGCGCCTCGCGCCGCGCGGCGATGCCGGGCGCGTCGCCCAGATCGGCATCCTTCACCTCGGCCAGAGCATTGGCGAATTCATAGAGCCGCGCGACGCCGCGGTTGAAACGGAACTTCTCGATGTCGTCGGTGATGCTGGCGATCGCCTTGTGCGTGGCGCGGCGCAGCTCCAGCGCGGGGCCACTTGCTTTGGCGAGCGTCGCGGCATCGGCCGGCCTGGCGACGCCGGGATGCGCCTCGATCCAGCTTGTCACGATGCGCCACAGGCGCTGGGTGAAGCGCCAGGCGCCTTCGACGCCCGCCTCGGTCCATTCCATGTCGCGCTCGGGCGGGGAATCGCTCAGCACGAACCAGCGCGCGGTGTCGGCGCCGTAGGTCTCGATGATGCGGGCCGGCGGCACCACGTTCTTTTTCGACTTCGACATCACCTCCTTGCGGCCGACCTGGACCGGACGCTTGGTGGCGACATGGACGGCGCTGCCGTCTTCCCGCCGTTCGACCTCTTCGGGGAACAGCCACTTGCCGTTCTCGTCCTTGTAGGATTCGTGCAGCACCATCCCTTGCGTGAACAGGCCGGCGAAGGGCTCGTCCAGGCTGGCGTGATGGGTCAGCTTCATCGCGCGGGTGAAAAAGCGCGAATAGAGCAGATGCAGGATCGCATGCTCGACGCCGCCGATATACTGGTCGACCGGCAGCCAGTAATCGACCGCGGCGCGATCGACCGGCTCCGACTCCAGGCGCGGCGAGCAGAAGCGCGCGAAATACCAGGATGAATCGACGAAGGTGTCGAAGGTGTCGGTCTCGCGCCGCGCCTTGCCGCCGCAATCCGGGCAAGTCGTGTGCTTCCAGGTCGGATGGTGATCCAGCGGATTGCCCGGCTTGTCGAAGGTGACGTCGTCGGGCAGGCGCACCGGCAAATCCTTGTCGGCTACGGCCACGATGCCGCAGGCATCGCAATGCACCATCGGGATCGGGCAGCCCCAATAACGCTGGCGCGACACCAGCCAATCGCGCAGGCGATAGATCGTCGTCGGCTCGCCGTCGCCTTGCGCCTTCAAACGCCGGCCGATCTCGGCCTTCGCCTCTTCGACCGGCAACCCGTCGAGGAAGTCGGAATTGTAGATGGTGCCGTCGTCGGTATAGGCGACGTCATCGATCTTGAACGTCTTCGCATCCTCGCCCGGCGGCAGCACCACGGGAATGACGGGCAGATCGTATTTGCGCGCGAAATCCAGGTCGCGCTGGTCGCCGGACGGGCAGCCGAAGATGGCGCCGGTGCCGTATTCCATCAGCACGAAATTGGCGATGAAGACCGGCAGGGTCTTGTTCTTGATGAAAGGATGCTGCGCTTCCAGCTTCGTGCGATAGCCGCGCTTCTCCTGCGCCTCGATCGCCGCTTCCGACGTGCCGGCGGCGCGGCATTCGGCGATGAACGCCGCCGCGCCCGGATCCTCCCTGCCGGCGGCTTCGGCCAGCGGATGATCCGGCGACACCGCCATGAAGGAGGCGCCGAACAAAGTGTCGGGGCGCGTGGTGAAGATCGTCAGCTTGTCATCGCTGTTTAGGAGCCGGAAGTGAACGTAAGCGCCGGTCGACTTGCCGATCCAGTTCTCCTGCATCAGGCGGACCTTGTCCGGCCAGCGGTCGAGGCCTTTCAGCGCGTTCAGCAGATCGTCCGCGTAGTGGGTGATCTTCAGGAACCATTGCGACAGCTTGCGCTTCTCCACCAGCGCGCCGGAGCGCCAGCCGCGGCCGTCGATCACCTGCTCGTTGGCCAGCACGGTGTGATCCACCGGGTCCCAATTGACGAAGGCCTCTTTGCGGTACGCCAGGCCGGCCTTGAAGAAATCCAGGAACAGGCGCTGCTGCTGGGCGTAATAGCCGGGATGGCAGGTGGCGAGCTCGCGCTCCCAATCCAGCGCCAGGCCCATGCGCTTCAGCTCGGCGCGCATCACCGCGATGTTGTCGTAGGTCCAGCTCGCCGGATGGATCTTCTGGTCGCGCGCGGCATTCTCCGCCGGCAGGCCGAACGCATCCCAGCCCATCGGGTGCATGACGTTGAAGCCGCGGGCGCGCTTATAGCGGGCGACCAGGTCGCCCATCGTGTAGTTGCGCACGTGGCCCATATGGATGCGCCCGGACGGGTACGGGAACATCTCCAGCACGTAATATTTCGGGCGGCTGGGATCGGCCTCGCAGGCGAAGCTGCGGCGGGCGGACCATTCCGCCTGCCATTTCGGCTCGGTTTCCTGGAAATTGTAACGCGACGACATGAGCGGTCAGTTCTGATTGGTCCGTTGGGGGCCGGGCCGCCGGCAGTCCCCCTGCGCGGCCGCGACGTTCGTGATTAAGTGCCCGCGGCTACTGGGTTCCAGCCATTATTGGGTTCCAGCTTGGCGCATCTGCCGGGCGCGGGTCAGGATGGCATTCTCGAGGTCGGTCGCCGTGTTGAGCGCGACCGGGGCATCGACCCAGCCGGCCCCCTGCATCTGCTGGCGGAACACCGAAGCGCGGATGCCGTCGGCGCGCAAGGCGCGGCCCAGGATATAGATATTGACCTTGAAGCGCTCGTCCGGGGCCGAGGGCGGCGTGTACCAGTCGGTGATGATGACGCCGCCGAACGGGTCGGCGGAGACCAGCGGCATGAAGGACACCGTGTCGAGCGAGGCGCGCCACAGCAGGTTGTTGACGCCGATGCCGCCGCCGCCCTGGTCCTCCGGCAGGTCCGGGCCGAACAGGCCGCCGGCGCCGAACACGCCCGGGTCCTCTTCGTATTGGACGGTCGAGCCGGGTTTCTGCCGCGGCACCGGATATTTGGCCTCGCCGCCGAGGTCGAAATTGCAGGCCGTCAGCAGGGAAAGACCGAACAGGGCAACCGCCAAGCGCGCGACCGCACCCTTCCAGGTGGCGCGCGATGCGATTTCCGGACGGACGGCCAGGAAGGCCAGAGCGGCTCCGGCGATCCGTGTGGCAACTTTCATATTGACGGCCCTTCCGTGCTTTCCCTAAGAACGCCCCGCCGCTCCCTGCGGATGCCAGTGCGTTTTCCGAGTGGGTTTACCGTTGGCGTTTCGGGCGCCTTTATATGCCGCGGTTGGTTCCCGGCATAGCTTCCGGCTGGCACTCTGGTACGCGAAATTGCGCAGCCCGGTCAAGGCGTGAGAGCGCCGCGGGACCGGTCGATAAAGCAGGTGTGACGGTCGGCGCGGATTGTGGCGTTAATCGGGTTGGCGGGCGCGCCGGCCGATACGGGCGGCGGTTATAGGAAAGCGGGAATTCATGTCCAAGATCATCTGGATCGCGTCCTACCCGAAGTCGGGCAATACCTGGATGCGGGCCTTCCTGCACAATCTGCTGCGCGATCCGGACCAGTCCTACGACATCAACAAGATCAACGATTTTACCACCAGCGATTCCGCGATCGACTGGTACCAGGCGCAGACCGTCCGCCCCTGGCAGGACTGGACCGCGGTCGAGGTGGCCCGGATGCGCCGCGGCACCCAGCTTGCGATCTGCCGCTGGCGGCCGGACGACACCTTCGTTAAGACCCACAACGCCTCGATGGTGTTCTTGGGGTATCCGCTGATCTATCCGGACCTGACGGCGGGGGCGATTTATATCGTGCGTAACCCGCTCGACGTCTGCATCTCCCTCACCCACCATTATGGCTGCGACGTCGACACCGCGATCAATATCCTGGCCGACAACACGATCGGGTCCAAGACCAACGACAAGCTGGTCTATGAGGTGCACAAGAGCTGGTCGTACCATGTCGATAGCTGGACCGCGCAGAAGCGGCCGGGCCTGGCGGTCCTGCGCTACGAGGACATGCTGGCCGACCCGATGCGGGCCTTCGGCGGGCTGGTCCAGTTCATGGGGCTGAACCCGCCGCGCGCCCGGCTGGAGCGCGCGATCGAACGGTCTTCCTTCAAGGCGCTGCGCCGGCAGGAGGATGAAAAGGGCTTCAAGGAGAAGTCGCCCTT
>DASZQC010000024.1:0-2929 GCA_035549815.1 Dongiaceae bacterium | reverse complement strand
TCCGGCGCGACGCTCGTCTTGCATCTCTCCGTGCGCAACATTGGCAAAGTGGTGGCGGAACTGATTCCGCACTACGGCGTCGACTGCCCGGCCATCGTCGCCTTCCGCGTCGGCTGGCCGGACCAGGAGGCGATCATCGGCACGCTCGCCGACATCGAGGCGAAGCTGAAAGACAGCGGCATCGCCCGCACCGCGCTCATCATGGTCGGCCGCGTCTTCGGCGCCAGCGACTTCAAGGACAGCCGCCTCTATCACGCCGACCACCACCACACGCTGCGGCCGAAGGCGAAGTCGTAGCGTGATAGTAGCCACCTTGCTGTTGAATCCCCTCCACCGGAACGGGGGAGGGTTAGGGAGGGGGAAGCCGTCGCTTCGTCCTAGAGAATCATCGCTCGCTGCCCCCACCCTTGCCCTCCCCCGTTCCGGGGGAGGGAAGTTCGGCTTCTGCGTTTTATGACCTCGCTCTGGCGCCATGGCGGATTCTTGCATCTGTGGGGCGCGCAGGCGGCATCCACTTTCGGCAACCGGATCGGGCGCGAGGCGATCACGCTGGCGGCGGTGATCCTGCTTGGCGCTTCGCCGCTGGATCTGGCGTGGCTCAATCTCGCCAACTCTCTCCCCTATGTGGTGTTCGGACTGGCAGCCGGCGTGGCGATCGACCGGCTGCGGCGGCGGCCGCTGCTGATCGCGACCGACCTGATCCGCGCCGGCCTGCTGATCCTGCTCTGTCTCGCCGCCTGGCACGGATCGCTCAGCCTAATGCTGCTGCTCGGCATCATGTTCCTGGTGACGGCCTGCACCATCGTCTTCGATGGCGCGCATCAGAGCTACCTGCCGACCCTGATCGAGAAGCGGCACCTGGTCGATGCCAACGCCAAGCAGGAATCGACCGCGGCTGCGTCGGAGATCGTCGGGCCGCCCATCGGCGGCCTGCTGGTGCAGACCCTGGGGGTGCCCTTCGCCATTCTTTGCGACGCGCTGAGCTATGTTGTCTCCGCGTTACTGCTGTGGCGCCTGCCCGATCGCGAGATGCCGCGTGAGGCTTCCAGCGGGCGTGTCACCCTTGCCGAGATGCATGCGGGATTCCGCATCGTGTTCCGCCATCCCTTGTTCCGGCCGCTGGCGATCGCCAAGACCATCCGCTCCATCTGCGGCGGCGCGGTCGGCGCCTTCTATGTGCTCTACGTGTTCGGCGAGCTGCACGTCTCCGCCGGCATGCTGGGAGTCATCGTCGGTTGCGGCGGGGCGGCGGCCTTCGCCGCGGCCTTGGTCGCCACCCGCATCGCGGCGGCGACGCCGACCGGGCCGGGCATCATCGCCGGCTTTGCCGCGGCGGCAATCGGCAATGCGCTGCTGCCGCTGGCCGGCTTGATGATCGGCACCTGGGCGGTCATTCCGCTGCTGATCCTGGGTCAGTTGTTCGGCGATTTCGGCCTCGCCTATGCCTTTTCCATGGAGCGTGCCTTGCGCCAGCATCGCATCGACAATGCGTTGCTGGGTCGCGCTGCCGTTGCCATCGCCATGTGCGGCAACGTGCCGGGGCCGATCGGCGCGATCCTGGCGGGCGTTGCGGCGGAATATGTCGGGCTGACCGCCGTGCTCTGGGTCTGCGCCGCCGGCTATGCGCTGTCGCCGCTGGTCATCCTGCTGTCCGACGTGCGCAGGCTGCGCCGCGTCGAGGCGGATTAGAGCGCCGCCAAGAGATGCGCGATGGCCGCCTCCACATCCTCCGCCACCGGCGAGCGCGGCTCCAGCGCGATCTGCGGTCGTTCCACCATGATGACCGGCAGGCGCAGCCGGCGTGCTGCTTCCAGCTTGGCGGACGTGGCATCGCCGCCGCTGTTCTTGGTCACCAGCAGATTGACGTGATGCGCCGCCATCAGCGCCAGCTCGTCCTGGAGCGAGAAGGGGCCGCGCGCCGTGATGGTCGCGTAATCGTGCAGCGGCACGGTCTCCGGCGCATCGACCACGCGCACCACGAAATGCGCGTTGCGAATCTCGGCAAACGCTGCGAGGTCGTTCGATCCGGTGGTGAGGAAGATGCGCCCGCCTTCACGCCGGCACAGCTCCGCCGCCTCCGCCATGTGCCGTGCCATGATCCAGCGATCCTCCGCCCGCGCGCGCCAGCCGGGCCGCAGCAGGCGCAGCAGCGGAACTCCGGCCGCGTGCGCTGCGTCAACCGCATTCGCGCTGATCTGGTCGGCGAAGGGATGCGTGGCGTTGATCAGATGCGCGATCTTTTCCGCGCGCAGGTAGCGCGCCAAGCCTTCGGGACCGCCGAAGCCGCCCACGCGCATCTGCCCCTTGGGCCGGCGGGGGAAAAGCGTGCGGCCGGCCAGCGACGAAATGACCTCGATCCCGCCCACATCCGCCAGGCGCTCCGCCAGCGCGTAGCCTTCCTGCGTGCCGCCGAGGATGAGGATGCGTTTCACGGCCACAGCTCAGGCGAAGTCCGCACTGCCGACAAGCTTGCCCGCGCGGTCATAGACCAGGACCTCGATGGCGACCTTGCCGTTGACATGTTCGCGCGCGACTTCGTGCGCCTTGTCGGCAACGACCTGCGCCAGGGGAATGCCCTGCTGCTGCGCGATGCTCAGGGCTTCCATCGCCGTGTTGGCCTCCGCGATGCGACGCTGCGTCAAATCGTTGGCGCCGCGCTCGCCCGCCCATTGCGCGAGGTGGGCGAGATTGACCTGACTGCGCCCGGAATGAAGATCGAGGAATCCGTCGGCCAGCTTGCAGAACTTGCCGAAGCCGCCGGCGAGCGTCAGGCGCTTCACCGGATGATGGCGCAGATATTTGAGCGTCGCGCCGGCAAAATCGCCCATGTCGATGAAGGCGAAATCGGGCAATCCGTAACGCTGCTGCACGGCGCTCTCCGTCGTCGAGCCGGTGCAGGCCGCGGCATGCTCCAGCCCCGCGGCGCGGA
>DASZQC010000023.1:0-7793 GCA_035549815.1 Dongiaceae bacterium | reverse complement strand
AGGGATCAGACAGCGCATCCTGACCCCTGATTACTGACAACCGGTTACTGATTTACCACCGTCACGCCGCGCCGGTTCTCGGCCCAGCAGCTCTCGCTGGCATCGACGCATTCCGGCCGTTCCTTGCCGTAGGAGACGGTTTCGATGCGCTCGGGGGCAACCCCGAGGGCGGTCAGGTAGTTCCGCACCGAAGCGGCCCGTCGGTCCGCCAGGGCAAGGTTGTATTCCCGGGTGCCGCGCTCGTCGGCATGGCCTTCGATGGTGACGGTCACGGCCGGATAGGCGGCAAGCAGGCCGGCCTGCGTCCGCAGGATGCCCTCCGCCGCCGGGCTGATCTCATATTGGTCGGTGGCGAACAACACGCGATCGCCGACCTGCGTCAGGCGGTCGCGCAGCGTCTGCTGCGGATTCTGGTCGACGGTGCCGGTGCCCACGGGCGACAGGTTGGCCATGCCCGGATTGGTGACCGGTTGCTGCTGCGTGCCCGATTTGGATTCGCAGGCCGCGAGCAGGCCAAGCGCCAGCAAAAGCCCGACCGTAGCCAGCGGGCGGCGCGCATTCGCATAAGTCTCTGACATCTGCATTCCCCAAGTTGCGTTGCTTCTCCGCCCGCCGCTTGGGTGGGAAAAGGATGCGGCGGGAGAAACGGAGGCGGCCATGCTCCGCCACGCGCGGGGCGCGGCCGGGGCGGCGAAGCGGCAGACTCACGGCAATGTGATGGCGGAAGAAAGGCAGATGGGACAGATCGGTGGGGCGGGCCAGCGGGCCCATCCACTCAAAAGCAAGCCCCCTTTCCCGCAACCGGCGCCCCAAGAGAGCCGGTGGAGAAAGGGGGCTAATGCGTCCAGTATCGAAGCCGGCTCAAGGCACGCCTTGAGCCTGCGGTAGCGCTTACTGGTTGACCGAAGTCACGCCGCGGCGGTTCTGCGCCCAGCAGCCTTCGTTCGAGTCGGTGCAATCCGGACGCTCCTTGCCGTAGGAGATCACGGAGAGCCGGCCGGCATCGACGCCCAGCGCGGTCAGGTAGTTGGCGACCGCATTGGCACGGCGCTCGCCCAGCGCCAGGTTGTACTCGCGGGTGCCGCGCTCGTCGCAATGGCCTTCGACGGTGACCGTCGTGGCCGGATACTGCGACAGCCAGGCCGCCTGCTTCTGGAGCTGCGACTGGGCTTCGGCCGACAGGTCATAGCGATCGGTCTCGAAGAAGACGCGGTCGCCGACATTCTGTTGGAAGTCCTGGGCCGAACCCGGAGTGACCGCGCCCTGCGACAGGCCGTCGGTGGTGCTGGACCCGCTGCCAGCCGCATCGCCGGTGGCAACCGGCTCGTCAGAGGCGCAAGCAGCCAGCAGCAAAGCGGCGGCCAGAGCCGAGATCATCTTAAGACGCATTGTGTCCTCTCATCCTCTTTGTTTGTCGTCAAACCGTGTCATTCGCCGTCCGCTACCAGGACATTAAACGCCGGCTTGTTCGGAAAATTCCGCAACTGATGGTTGGCATTTCGCCGGGCCCTCAGAACCCCCGGAATCGGCCGGAACATAAAGCATTATTGCTTGCTGAGCAAGGGAGACCAGGCCGGATCGGAGCCGTCCATCGGCGTCTTAATCACTCGTTCATTATGTCCGGTGAGGTCGATGGACTTGAGCTGTGTACGGCCTGCCTGGTCCTGTGTATAGAAGGCCAGAACGCGACCGTTCGGCGCCCAGGTCGGGCCTTCCACCAGCCAGCTCTGCGACAACATGCGCTCCCCCGAACCGTCCGGGCGCATGACGCCGATATAGAAGCTGCCCTGGTAGATGCGGGTGAAGGCGATCAGGTCGCCGCGCGGCGACCAGACGGGTGTGGCATAGCGTCCCGCCCCCTTGCTGATGCGGGCCACGCCCGAGCCGTCGGCATTCATGACGTAAAGCTGCTGCTCGCCGCCGCGGTCGGAGTTGAAGACGATGCGCGCCCCGTCCGGCGAATAGGAGGGCGAGGTGTCGATGGCCGGATGATCGGTCAGCCGCTTGGAGCGGCGGGTGCGCACGTCCATCACGTAGATGTCGGTGTTGCCGCCCTGCGCCAGGCTCATGATCACGCTGTTGCCGTCCGGCGAGTAGCGCGGCGCGAAGGTCATGCCCGGGAAGTCGCCGAGCACCTCTTGCTGGCCGGTCGAGATGCTGAAGAGGTAAACGCGCGGCTTGTTGCCGTAATAGGACATGTAGGTGATGTCCTGGGCCGCCGGCGAAAAGCGCGGGGTCAGGACCAGCGCGCCGCCGTCGGTCAGGAACTGATGGTTTTCGCCATCCTGGTCCATGATCGCCAGGCGCTTCTGCCGGTTGCTCTTGGGACCGGACTCCGCGATGTAGACGATGCGGGTGTCGAAATAGCCGTCCTCACCCGTAATACGCTTATAGATGTCGTCGGCCACGATATGGGCGGCGCGGCGCCAGATGTCGGGCGTGAAGGTGTAGGAGTTGGAGAACATTTCCGCCCCGCCGAACACGTCCCACAGGCGGAACTCGACGCTGAGCTTGCCGGCGGCGCCCGGCTTCACCGCGCCGGCGACCAGCGCCTGGGCGTTCAGCAGCCGCCAATCCTGGAAGCGCGGCAGCGTGTCGGAGGTCAAGTCGCGCTGGATGAAGGCCCGCTCGTCGATCGGCGCGAACAGGCCGGAACGTTCCAGGTCGGCGGCGACGACGCGGGCGATCTCGCTGCCCATCTGGATGTCGGCGGGGGTGGTGCCGCCGAAAACCGGCACGGCGATGGGCATGGGCTCGACCACGGCGCGGGTGATGTCGATGACCGGCTCGGCCTTGGCCAATCCGGCGGTCATTCCCAAGCCGGCGACCATCAGTGCCGCCAGCGTGCCCCGCATCATGTCCTTGCGCGTCATTCGAGAGTCCGTCTGCCAAGCCATCTCGTCGCCTCGTCCGTCTATTCCTGGAAGTTTTGGCCGAATCGGCCGCGTTAACTTGGATGCCCGGGGTTTATACTGATCCGTGCAAGTCTTGCCTACCGCGCCTGGAAGCGGAATTACCCGCCATCCAGTCCCCAACATTCAACCTCATGTGAAGTTCCTGCCGCCAAAAAGTGGCAATTCTGCGGCTGTGGCGGGGTCTACCATGTGACGTGTACCGGCGTGAGGCGCAGACGCACATAGGGCACGATCTTGCCGGCCGGGATGTTCAACGGGCTCGAGACCCGCACGGCCTGCTCGGCGCTTTCATAGGCGGTCCTGGTGCAGGGCGCATCGTCGGTCGCGACGGGGCGTTCAATGCCGGTGACCGCTGCCTCCGGCGACAGGCGGATCAGCAACTGCACCGGCGGCATGTCGCCCCACGGACAGCCCTTCAGAACCTCCATGTCCCAGTTGCGCAGGATCTCGTCGGTGATCGCCTTCTTCTCCGCGTCGGTCAGCGCGCGCGGGTCAACCGGCGTCGCAACCGGCACAGCGACCGGTTCGGGCTGTTGCTGGCAGGCGGCGAGGACAAGGCAAGACAGGATAGCGGCCAGACGACGCGACATGCGTGGAGACTACTGCATCACCTGATCTGGATAGAAGCGCAGGCGCATCGTGTCGTAGGTCTTGCCGGGCGGCAATTGCAGCGGGCTGGAGATCATCACGGCGCGCTTGGCGCTTTCCGCGGCCTGGCGGAAATACGGGCTGGAGCCTGAATTCAGCAACTCCACTTTCGTCACCGTACCGTCCGGAAGCAGCGTCAGGCGCAACTCCACCAGCATGCCGGCGAGATCGGGGGAGCCGGCGAGCGCGCCCAGATTCCAGTTGCGCTCGATCTGGCCGCGAATGCCGTCCTCTTCCGAGGCGGTCAGCGGAATCTCGGAGACGTTCTCGGTCTGCGGGCCGGTGCTCGCCTCCGTGGGGGCAGCCTCGGCCTTTTTCTTGGTCGGCTGCTCGGGCTCGGGCGCCGGCGCCTCGTTCAGGACGTTGGCGAGAAGCGTGTCGAGGGCCTGGTCTTCCTGCTTCTTCTTTTTGGCCTCGTCCTTCTTTTTCTGCTCCTCTTCCTTCTTCTTCCGCTTCTTCTCCTCCTCCTGCTTCTTCTTCTCTTCCTCTTTCTTCTTTTCCTCTTCCTTCTTTTTCTCGGCCTGAGGATCCGGAATGGCTTCCGCAACCACCTCCTCCGGCGGAGGCGGCGGTGGAGCAGCGGCGGCCGGCGGATTGGGCGGAGGCGGCGGCGTTTCCTTCTTCGGCGCCTCTTTCTTCACTTCCTGCTTTGGCGGCTCGGGCGGCTTCGGCTTGGGCGGGCCTTCCTTCTGCACCTTGGGCGCGGCGGTGATGTCCGACAACTGCGCCAGCTCGATGCCGATGGCGCCGGGCAGCACTTCCGGTTCCCAGAAGATCGGCAAGCCGAGCACCACGAACGCCACGATGGCGACGTGCAGCGCCACGCTGATGCCGATGGCGCCCAGCATCCCCTCTCTCTCGGAATGATCGGATATCCGAACCAATTTCTCTCAGCTCACTTTGAAAAACGCGCGCTCACCCAACAAGCCGGTCACTGCGCCGGCTGTTCCGCCGGGGCGCCGTTGGCGGGAGCGGCACCCTCCGGCGCCGTTCCGCCGCCGCCGATCTCTCCGCCGCCGGCCGAATCCGAGATCAGCGCCAGATGGCGATAACCGGCCGAAACCAACTGGCCCAGCACCTGGGCGACGATGCCGTAATTCGCCGCCTGATCGCCGCGGATGAAAATCTTCGCTTCCGGATTGTTGTTGGAGATTGCGGCAACTCTGGGGCCAAGCTGGTCCAGGCTCAGCTCCGCTTCCTGAAGGAAGATCTTGCCTTCCTTGTCGATGGAAACCACCAGCGGCTCGTCCGGATCCTGCATCGCCTCGGCCTTGGTCTTCGGCAGGTCCACCGGCACGCCGACGGTCAGCAGCGGCGCCGTCACCATGAAGATGATCAGCAGCACCAGCATGACGTCGACCATCGGCGTCACGTTGATCTCCGCCATGGGATGGGCGCGCCGGCGATGCACGCCGCGCGCGGGTCGGGCGCCGAGCCGGATCGCCATGGTCAGTGCTTCTCCTCAAGCTGGCGCGAGAGGATGGCGCCGAACTCGCCGGCAAAGGCCTCCAGCCGGTTGCCGTAGCGGGTGATGTCGCTGTTGAGCTTGTTGAAGGCGAGCACCGCGGGAATGGCGGCGACGAGGCCCAAGGCGGTGGCGAACAAGGCCTCGGCGATGCCGGGGGCCACGACCGCGAGCGAGGTGTTCTTCGAGCCTGCGATGGCGGCGAAGGAATTCATGATGCCCCACACCGTGCCGAACAGGCCGACGAAGGGGGCCGCCGAGCCGACCGAGGCCAGGAACGTCATGTAGCGTTCGAGCTGGTCCATCTCGCGGCCCAACGCGATGTTCATCACGCGCTCGATGCGGTCGCGCAGGGATTCGCGCAGGGCTTCGGTGGTCAGCAGGCCCTTGGCCGCCGAGCGACGCCATTCGCGCATGGCGGCGACGAAGATCGAGGCCATCGGGTCGGCCGGCCGGTTGGAGATGCGATCGAACAGGTCCTCGAGCGAGCCGCCGGACCAGAAGGTCTCCTCGAACTGCTTGGCCTGGGCGCGCAGCGAACGCAGGCGGATCAGCTTCTGGATGATGATGGCCCAGCTCCAGATCGAAGCCAGGAGAAGCATGATCATCACCGCCTTGACGATCCAGTCCGCCTGCAGGAAAAGACTCCAGACCGAAAGGTCGTGCGCCATGCCCACGCCGTCGGCCGCGCTTTGCATCGTGCCGGCCATCTGGTCCAGTCCCTGCCCGGCATCGACCGGGGCGACGGGAACGGCTTGGGGTGCTTCTTGCTCCATATCCTTACACCTGTCTCTCTCGATAGGGCTCTGTCATGAGCCCACGCGGTTAATATCCTGGGGGTTAATACGCGGTAAAGCGCCGCGCAGGTAATCGGGAATCCGGGCCGCCTTGCCATCTCTGCCGACGCAGACCACCAGGACCTTCAACTCGACCAGCAATTCAGTACCGCGCAGCACGCGCTGGTTCAGGTCGACCGACGCGCCGCCCAGCTTGACCAGCTCGGTCTCGATGGTCAGCTCGTCATCCAGGTGCGCCGGCTTCAGGTAGTCCGCGTTGCAACGGCGCACCACCAGGGTCAGGCCATCGCGCTTGATCATCTGCGAATGTGGTATTCCTAAGGCACGCAGCCAGTCGGTGCGCGCCCGCTCGGCGAATTTCAGGTAGTTGGCGTAATAGACGATGCCGGCGGCGTCGGTATCCTCGAAATAGACCCGGATCGTCTGCCGATGGACCGGCGAGGCCGCCTCCCCCGCTGGCTTGGGGGTCAGCTCATTCATCGGCATCCCCGGCTTGCGCGGCCAGCAGGTCGAGCTGCGCCTGGTTGCGCGGCGGGTTGAGGCCGAGATGGCGATAGCCGGTCAGCGTCAGCATGCGGCCGCGCGGAGAACGTTGCAGCAGGCCCTGCTGGATCAGGTAGGGCTCGATCGCGTCCTCGATGGTGTCGCGCTGCTCCGACAGGGCGGCGGCCAGCGTCTCCACGCCGACCGGGCCGCCGCCGTAATGTTCGGCGATCAGCTTCAGGTAGCGGCGGTCCATGGCGTCGAGCCCGATGTCGTCGACGTCGAGCCGGCGCAGCGCCTCGTCGGCGGCGCGCTGGTCGACCTGGGTGCTCTTGGCGACGCTGGCGAAGTCGCGCACCCGGCGCAGCAACCGGCCGGCGACGCGCGGCGTGCCGCGCGACCGGCGCGCGATCTCCATGGCGCCGCTGTCGGTCAGATTGAGGCCGACAACCCGCGCGCCGCGGCGCACGATCAAATCGAGCTCTTTCGGCTCATAGAAGTTCAGCCGCAGCGGGATGCCGAACCGCTCGCGCAACGGCGTGGTGATGAGGCCGAGGCGCGTGGTGGCGCCGACCAAGGTGAAGCGCGGCAGGTCGATGCGCACCGACCGCGCCGCCGGACCTTCGCCGATGATGAGGTCGAGCTGGAAATCCTCCATCGCCGGATAGAGCACCTCTTCGACCGCCGGGCTCAGGCGGTGGATCTCGTCGATGAACAGAACGTCGCGCGGCTGGAGGTTGGTGAGCAATGCGGCCAAGTCCCCTGCCCGCGTGATCACCGGCCCCGACGTGGCGCGGAAGCCGACGCCCAGCTCGCGCGCGACGATCTGTGCCAGGGTCGTCTTGCCGAGGCCCGGCGGGCCATAGAACAGCACATGGTCCATCGCCTCGTCGCGGCCGCGCGCCGCCTCGATGAACACGGCCAGATTCTCGCGCAGCTTCTGCTGGCCGATGAAATCGCCGAGCACCAGCGGGCGCAGCGAGTTCTCGCTGCTATCCTCGGCCTGGCGCTTGGCGTTGGTTACGCGATCGTCCGGGTTGAATGGCCCATTGATTTCAGGCGGGGGGTTCACTGGCTCAGTTCCTTAAGCCCGGCGCGGATCAGCGTGTCGAGCGTCGCCTTGGCGCCCTGCTCGCGCGCCGCCTTCGCCACGGCGGTGTAGGCCTCGGTGCGGCGATAGCCGAGATTGACCAGCGCCGACGTCGCATCCTCCACCGGACCGGCGGCCGCCTTGCCGCTGCCGTTGGTCGCGCCCGCGCTGACCGCCGCAACGGTCAGGTCGTTGCCGATGCTGCCCGCCTTGTCCTTCAGCTCCGCGACGATGCGGGCGCCGAGCTTCGGACCGACGCCGGGCGCGCGGGTGATCGCCGCCTTGTCCTGCGCCGCGATGGCGAGGGAGAGGTCTTCCGGCGACAGCACGCCAAGGATCGCAAGTCCGACCTTCGCGCCGACGCCCTGGACCGTGGTCAGCAGGCGGAACCAGTC
>DASZQC010000022.1:0-5128 GCA_035549815.1 Dongiaceae bacterium | reverse complement strand
CGCTGCTGCTCATACACATCGCTCATCGCCGCCGTCGGCGAGTGCACCTGCGCACGGCTGGCGGTGGCGGCGACGTTGGCCCAGACCGATTGCTGGTTTGACCGCGGCGCCCCCACCGTGGCCATCGCGGCAGCGACTTGGCCCATTTTCTCCGCCCGGCCGCGCGCATTGTAGGCGCGATCGGACGACGTGAAATGGCGCGACCGATAGCTCCAGCGGTTCCTTTCCACGCACGAGACGGGGATCTTGAGCGTGGTCTTTGCCGGAACCAGGATGGTGAGGTTGAGTATCCTGTTCTGCTTGGCGCCGACCAGTTCCTCCCCATCGAGGAGCAGCACGGGCAGGTCGCCGTCATTGCGGAACAGCAAGTCCGGAACGCTGCCCGCCTCGCCTACCTCGCTCACATGCGCCAAGCCCTTTGCCAGCGCCTGGTCGAGGGTGAGGTAGCCGGGCCGTGCCGTCCGGTTGGTCAACAGGGGATAGATGGTCAGCCGACCGGAAGAGAGCGGTGCGCCGATCTCGAGGTCAGCCAAGAAGTCCCTGATGTGACTCATCGTCGTTTCCTTTTTGTTTGGAGAACGCCGCAGACGCGCGACCGCCCGCCGAATACGGAAATCCGGATGCTCGGCACAGGGCGCGCGCGCGACGCATCGCGTCGTCGCGGAATGTCGCGACCAGGTTCAGAAGAAAGTGGAAATCGCTGCGCTAGGCCGCCAGCATCAGGTCCGGATGCCTATTCCATCAGATCCCAATGCGGCCGCGGGCCGAACCGCTCCGCCAGGAAGTCGATGAAGGCGCGCACCTTGGGCGACAAGTGGCGCGTGTGCGGATAGACGGCATGGATGGCCGCGTCGGTCGGCACGAACTCCGGCAGCAGCGAGACCAGGGTCGACGCCTGGACATCGCCGCCGACGAGGAAGCTCGGCAGATAGATGATGCCGAGGCCCTGCAGCGCCGCGGTCCGCAGCACGTCGCCATTGTTGGAATGCAGGCGGCCATTGATCGGGACTGTCCAGGGTTTGCCGTCCTTGGTCGCGAACAGCCATTCGGGCGTCAGGCTGTTGGTGCTGTAGCACAGGCACTGGTGCCGCTTCAGATCGTCCGGGTCTTTCGGCGCGCCGTGCTGCTTCAGATAGTCCGGACTGGCGCAGAGGATCATGCGATGCCGCGCCAGCTTGCGCGCGACGAGGCTTGAATCGGTCAGGCGGCCGATGCGGATCGCCAGATCGAATCCCTCATCCACCACGTCGACAAAGCGGTCGTTCAGCGCCAGATCGAGCTCCACCTCCGGATAGCGCGTCAGGAAATCACGGATCGCCGGGGCCAGATGCAGGATGCCGAAGCTCATCGGCGCGCTGACGCGCAGCCGGCCGCGCGGCGCCGCCTGCGACTGGCTGACCGAGAGGTTGGCTTCTTCAATCTCGTTCAGGATGCGCGTAACCTGGGCATGGTAGCCGCGCCCCTCGTCCGTCAGCGACAGAGACCGCGTGGTGCGATGGAACAGCCGGACGCCAAGCTCCGCTTCCAGCGCCGCGACCTGCCGGCTGATCAGGGACTTCGAGCTGCGCAGGCGCCGCGCCGCCTCGGAAAAGGACTTGGTCTCCGCCACGCGGACGAAGGCCTCCATATTGGCCAGCCGATCCATTTGTCGCTCCTGATGCAACAATCTTGTTACGAGATATTAGATTGTTGCGATAAACGGTCAAGCGTAAGGTTGGCCTCAAGAGCGAACGACGCTCCCACCAACCGAAACCCAGACAGCCAGGAGGCTCGCATGTCCAACCCGAAGCTCGAAGTTCTGACCCCGCAGAATTCCCAACTGATCTTCATCGACCAGCAGCCGCAGATGGCCTTCGGCGTCCAGTCGATCGACCGCCAGGTGCTGAAGAACAACACCGTCGCACTGGCCAAGGCCGCGAAGATATTCAACATCCCGACCACCATCACCACCGTCGAGACCGAGAGCTTCTCCGGCTACACGTACCCCGAATTGCTGGATGTCTTCCCGAACCAGAAGGTGCTGGAGCGCACCTCGATGAATTCCTGGGACGACCAGAAGGTGCGCGACGCACTCGCCGCCAACGGCCGCAAGAAGGTGGTGGTCTCCGGCCTGTGGACCGAAGTCTGCAACACCACTTTCGCGCTGTGCGCCATGCTGGAAGGCAATTACGAGATCTACATGGTCGCCGACGCCTCCGGCGGCACCTCCAAGGACGCGCACGATTACGCCATGCAGCGCATGGTCCAGGCGGGCGTGGTGCCGGTGACCTGGCAGCAGGTGCTGCTCGAGTGGCAGCGCGACTGGGCCCGCCGCGACACCTACAACGCCGTCACCAATCTGGTGCGCGAGCATTCCGGCGCCTATGGCATGGGTGTCGATTACGCCTACACCATGGTGCACAAGGCCGAGCAGCGTACCGCGACCAAGCACGACGCCATCGCCCCGGTGCCGGCCAAGGCATAACGACGAAGATGCAGAAGATCGCCGCCATGAAGCCCTATCTGCTCTCGCTTGGCGCCGGTCTCCTCATCGGCTTGATCTACAGCCTCCTCCACGTGCGATCGCCGGCGCCGCCGGTGATCGCCCTGGTGGGATTGTTGGGAATCCTCGCCGGTGAGCAGATCGTTCCGCTGGCCAACCAATACATCTTCAAGACCGCAATCGCGGATGACACCAGCAAGGATTAGACCGATGAACCGCTTCCGCCGCCGCGATATGCTCGCCACCAGCGCCGCCGCGCTCGCCCTGGGCCTGCAGGCATGCAGCGCTGATACCCAAGGAAATGCCATGCATCCCGATCTCATCCTGATCAATGGCCGCTTCACCACGCTGGACCGCGCCCATCCAAATCCGGAAGCGGTGGCGATCACCGGCGGCCGCTTCAGCGCCGTCGGCAATGCGACGGACATCCTCGCCAGCAAGGGGCCGGACACGAAGGTGCTGGACCTCCAGGGCCGGCGCGCGATTCCCGGCCTGATCGACAGCCATCTGCACGTCATCCGCGGTGGCCTCAACTACAACATGGAACTGCGCTGGGATGGCGTGCCGACCCTGGCCGATGCCATGGCGATGCTGAAGCAACAGGCCGCCGTGACGCCGCCGCCGCAATGGGTGCGCGTGGTGGGTGGTTTCACCGAGCATCAATTCGCCGAAAAGCGCCTGCCCACGTTGGACGAGATCAACGCGGCAGCGCCCGACACGCCGGTCTTCATCCTGCATCTTTATGATCGCGCGCTGATCAATCGCGCGGCACTGCGGGCGGTCGGCTACACCAAGGACACGCCGAACCCACCGGGCGGCGAAATCCAGCGCGACGCCTCGGGCGAACCGACCGGGCTGCTGCTGGCGAAGCCGAATGCGCTGATCCTCTACGCGACCTTGGCCAAGGGGCCGAAGCTGCCGCCGGAAATCCAGCTCAACTCGACGCGGCATTTCATGCGCGAGCTGAACCGTCTCGGCGTCACCTCGGTGATCGATGCGGGCGGCGGCTATCAGAACTATCCCGAGGATTACGCGATCATCGAAAAGCTGCATGCGGACGGCGAGATGACTCTCCGCATTGCGTACAACCTGTTTACGCAGAAAGCGGGTCACGAGCTGGAGGATTTCACGCGCTGGACCGGCATGGTGACGCCGGGACAGGGTGACGATCTGTACCGCGTGAACGGCGCCGGCGAGATGCTGGTCTTTTCCGCCGCGGATTTCGAGGATTTCCGGCAGCCGCGCCCGGACATGCCGTCCAATATGGAAGGCGACCTGGAGCCGGTCGTGCGCCTGCTGGCGGAAAAGCGTTTTCCCTGGCGGCTGCACGCGACTTATGACGAGACGATCGGCCGCGCGCTCGATGTGTTTGAGAAGGTGAACCGTGACATTCCGTTGCAGGGCATCAACTGGTTCTTCGATCACGCGGAGACGGTGAGCGACCGCAACATCGACCGCATCGCGGCACTTGGCGGCGGCATCGCCGTGCAGCATCGCATGGCATTCCAGGGCGAGTATTACATCGAGCGCTATGGCGCCAAGGCGGCAGAGGCGACACCGCCGATCAAGCGCATGCTGGCCGCCGGGATCCCGGTCGGCGCCGGCACCGATGCGACGCGCGTGGCCAGCTACAACCCCTGGGTCTCGCTATCCTGGCTGGTCACCGGCAAGACGGTCGGCGGCACGCGGCTCTATCCGACGACGAACCGGTTGGACCGCACGGAGGCGCTGCGGCTGTGGACCGAGGCCAACACCTGGTTCTCCACCGAACAGGGCAAGAAGGGTCAGATCGCGGTGGGACAGTTGGCGGATCTCGCCGTGCTCTCGGCCGACTATCTGAGCGTGGCCGAGGACGAGATCGCGCATCTCTCCTCCGTGCTGACCTTGCTCGGCGGCGAGATCGTGCATGGCGCAGGCGAGTTCGGCGAACTGGCCCCGCCCCTGCCACCGGCGGCGCCCGACTGGTCGCCGGTCAGGCGCTTCGGCGGCTATCAGGATCGCGCAGCAAGCGCGATACAACGTGTAGCGGCGGCGTGCTGCGGCTGTGCCCATGGTTGCGGCGTGCATGGGCACGATCACGCGCAAGCCTGGGCCGCGGCGGCGCCGGCTTCGGACGCGCGCAGCTTCTGGGGCACGCTCGGCTGCTCTTGCTGGGCGGTGTAATATGACGCCCGCTTTCGTCAGCACTCTTTTGCGCGTGCCGTCGCTGCGGCTCGTCGCGCGCGTCGCTTTGACTTGTGCCTTCTGGTGGGGGGCGCTCACCAAGCTGACCGACTTTCCCAGCGCGATCGCCGAGGCGCAGCATTTCGGACTGGAGCCCGCCGCGCTGGTCGTGGTCGCGACCATCATCGTGCAGCTTGGCGGATCGCTGCTGCTGATCTTCGACCGCTGGGCCTGGCTGGCGGCGGGCGCGCTCGGTATCTTCACGCTGTTCGCCACGCTCATCGCGCATGACTTCTGGAATGTGACCGACGCGATGCAGCGGTTTCGCGCACTCAACACGTTCCTTGAGCATCTCGGCCTGATCGGCGGCTTGTTCCTGGCCGCCGCCTTGAGCGAGCGGGAGCGCATTCAGCCATGACCGCCGCCATCGCCAGTGCTGAGAAGCACGCTTCGCCGGCGGGCATCGCCTCCGCCGCCATCCTG
>DASZQC010000021.1:0-1788 GCA_035549815.1 Dongiaceae bacterium | reverse complement strand
TGATGGCTTTGCCGGCGAGATCGCCAGCAACACGCACCACGCGCGGTTTTGAGTGCGCTGCCTCAAGGCTTTGGGCGAGCTTGCCATCGGGCGTGCGGTCGAAAGGCACGCCAAGCGCGACCAAGTCCATCACGCGGGCAGGGCCTTCAGTCGCCAGCAGCTTGGCGACGACTGGGTCGACCAAGCCTGCGCCCGCAGCGACCGTATCTTGCGCATGCAATTCGGGATTGTCTTCCGCTGCAAGCGCGACCGCCATGCCGCCTTGCGCCCACGCGCTGGAAGACGCTTGTCCGAGCGGCGCTTGGCTCAGCACCGTGACGCGCCGAGGCGCGAGTTGCAGCGCGAGGAAGAGTCCCGCGAGTCCGGCGCCGACGATAACGATGTTGTCGGCGCGGCTCATGCGCGCCTCGTAGTGCGCGCTAGCGGACGCGGTTGAAGTTCACGCTGGCGCCGGAGGATGTTGTGAGCACGCCGCCCAGGTGATCGTGATCCACCGCTTGAATCACGAACGCGTCGGGCTGGTAATTGTCGACTGGCTCCGCCAGCGTGCAGTTCACGCTGAGCTGGCCGTTGGTATTCTCGCCCGTGCAGTTCTCGCGCGCGACCAAAAGGTGCGACTGCCCGTCCTCGCGCTGACTGATCACTTCCTGCGCCAGCACCTTGATGGTGTAGTGGTTGGCCGACGAGCCGGGCGTGATCACCGCGACGCCGCTCATCGCCGCGCCGTAATCGTCGTTGCCGTAGTCCTCGGACTGGAAGCCCCAGGTGCCGGAGAAGGGATCGACGATCGCCTCGTCCGGCGCCCACAGGCCGCAGCGAATGCCGGGGCCGAATTGTGGCCAGCGGTGATGGATTTCGGCACTGTCGAGCAGCTCCACCGTGAAGCCGTCGCGCCGCGCCGCCGCCAGATCGTGCTCCAGGATGCTTTGCTGCTCTTCGCTCCAGGCCAGCGTGATGGCGCCGACCTTGCGGATGGGCAGGCCCATGTCGGGCGCTTCCGCCAGGTAGCGCGCATAGCCGCGCTGCACCAATTGCCGCTCCAGGGTTCCCGCCGGCACGTCGACGCCGCTGCACATCAGGGCGGAATTGCCCTTGCTCGATTCATCACCCAGCTCCATCCGCGCCTCGAGTAGCACGGATTTGAGTTGGAACCGCGACAGTTCGCGCGCGATGGCGGTGCCGACCACGCCGCCGCCGATGACGGCGATGTCGTAAGTCGCGCTCATCGCAGCACCTGCTCCAGCCGTCCGAGGCAGAGCGCGGTATATTCCGGCAGGTCGCCGGTCATGCCGCCGATCTCCGCCTGCATCAGGCACCAGAGCGCTTCGCGGATGGTGGCGGCGATGCGCAGGCCATTCACGACATTGCGGTCGACCGGGCCATAGGCGCCGAGGAATGTATCGGCCGCATTGTTCGCCAAGCCGAAATTGCTGATCACCATGGCAAGGTCGGTGGCCGGCACGCCGTTGCCGGCATATTCCCAATCCACCAGCCACAACCGGTCGCCGTCACGGATGAAGTTCTCCGGGATGAGGTCGGCATGGATCAGGCACTCCGCCGGCAAGGATGGCAGCAGCGCCAGGCAGGCGGCAATCCGCCCGCGCCGCATCGGCAGGACGCGATCCGGCAACAAGCTCAGATAGCGTTGCGATACCGCGACAGGGCAGAAATCCGGCAAATCGCCCTGCCGGGGGATCGCATGGAGTTGTCGCAGCAGCGTGGCGATGCGCGCCATCGTGGCGGAATCCTGAGCGCTGGCGATGTCGAGGGTTTCGCCGGGCACCAAAG
>DASZQC010000020.1:0-11417 GCA_035549815.1 Dongiaceae bacterium | reverse complement strand
CGAAGGAATGCCGCCTGCCGGGCCTCGCTGCCTGGGGCCGGGTGCGCGATTACCGCGTGGGGCAGATTGATAAGATGCCGAATGTCGAGCTGTTCCTGGATTCCGCGTTGGACGCGGAGCAGGTGCTGGAGTTCGCCTTCGAGCATGTCGCGGTGGCAACCGGCTCGACCTGGCGCCGCGACGGCGTGGCGCGGTATCAGACTCAAGCGTTCGCCATTGATCCAGCGATGCCGATCTTCACGCCCGACGATTTGATGGAAGGCAAGATTCCGAGTGGCCAGCGCGTCCTGGTCTATGACGACGACCATTATTACATGGGCGGCGTGCTGGCCGAATTGCTGGTGAAGCATGGCAAGCAGGTGGCGTTCGTCACGCCCTCCATCCGCGTCTCCGACTGGAGCTACAACACGCTGGAGCAGGCCTTCATCCAGAAGCGCCTGATCGACCTCGGCGTGGAGATCCAGGTGACGCGCGGCCTGACCCGAATCGGCAAGGATCATGCGGAGACGGCCTGCGTCTATTCCGACCGTCGCGCGGAAACCGCCTGCGATGCCGTGCTGATGGTGACGGCTCGCCTGCCGAACGACGCGCTCTATCTGGCGCTGAAGGCGCGGCAGGGGGACTGGCGGGCTGCCGGTATCGCATCCGTGAAGGTGATCGGCGACGCCATGGCGCCGGCGCCCATCGCCTGGGCCACCTATGCCGGCCATCGCTATGCCGAAGAACTGGACGCACCCGATATCGGCGATGCCGTGCCGTTCCGCCGCGAACTCGCGCAGTTGGCGGCCCGGTAGGGTCATCGTGCTTCCCTCTCCCGAGGCGGGGGAGGGTTAGGGTGGGGGCGACGGCGTCCGCCACATGCGCAATCTTCGCACGAGAGAACAAACGCCACCCCGCCCCTCCCCCAACTTGGGGGAGGGAATTCCTGCCTGCCGGGCGGCTTGAGTTCGCCCCCGAGTCGCCCTTTAATGGGCGCAACCGGCGCGGGGGATACGCTGGAAAAAAGGGGTGGCAGGGATGGCAGGCAGCGGTAATTCCGGCGCGACGGGTGCCCGGACGGATCAGCGCACAATCGACGGCGAACGGGGCATTTCCGGCTTCTGGCCGCGGCTTCTGGCCTCGGCCGTGCGCCGCATGGCGGCCGGACAACTAACCCTGATCGGGCCCGACGGCGCTGCCGAAGTGATCGCGGGCGAAACACCCGGGCCGCAGGCGACTTTGGCCATCCGCCATCCGCGCGCCATCCGACGGCTGCTGTCCGGCGGCGATGTCGGCTTTGCCGAATCCTACATGGACGGCGATTGGGAGAGCCCCGACCTTGCCGCGCTGATCGAGCTGGCGGCGCGCAACGAGCATACGATGGCGGAGGCGACGCGCGGCCTGGGGCTGATGCGCGCCTGGCACCGGCTGCGCCATGTCCTGCGCCCGAACTCGCGCAAGGGATCGCGGCGCAACATCGCCGAGCATTACGACCTGGGCAATGACTTCTATCGCCTGTGGCTCGACCCGACGATGACCTATTCCTCGGCCATCTTCAGCGATCCGCAGGCGCCGCTCTCCGACGCGCAGAATGCGAAATACCGCCGCATGGCCGAGAGCCTGGAATTGCGACCCGGCCAGACGGTGCTGGAGATCGGCTGCGGCTGGGGCGGCTTCGCCGAGTTCGCCGCCGGCACCTATGGCTGCCAGGTCACCGGCATCACATTGTCGCAGGAGCAGCAGAAATTCGCCCGCGAGCGCGTCGCCAAGGCCGGCCTCGCCGACAAGGTCGATATCGAGCTGGTGGATTACCGCGACGTCGAAGGCAGCTTCGACCGTATCGCCTCCATCGAGATGTTCGAGGCGGTGGGCGAGGCGCACTGGCCGGTCTTCTTCGAGAAGGTGCGCAACCTGCTGTCGCCCGGCGGCCTCGCCGCCTTGCAGGTGATTTTGATCGAGGAGGCGCGTTTCGATCTCTATCGCCGCAGCGCCGATTTCATCCAGCGCTACGTGTTTCCCGGCGGCATGTTGCCGTCACCCACCGCCTTCAACCGCGCGGCGGAGGCGGCGCGGCTGAAGATCGACGAGGCCTATCATTTCGGCCTCGATTACGCGCGCACCCTGGCGCTGTGGCAGAAGGAATTCCAGCAAGCCTGGCCGCGCGTCGCGGCGCTCGGCTTCGACACCAAGTTCAAGCGGCTGTGGGAATATTACCTGGCCTATTGCGAAGGCGGCTTCCGTGCCGGCTCGATCGACGTCGCCCAGTTCCGCCTGAAGCGGGCCTGAGCCGCGTTGCACGTCATTGATTGCAGCCAATCCGTCATGGTCGGGCTTGGCCCGACCATCCACGAGTTTGCCTGCAACAGCGGATTCGTGCTCATCGAAACTCGTAGATGGTCGGACCAAGTCCGACCATGACGATAGAGCGCAGAAAAATTTTCGCGGGTTTATCGCCGCTACAACAGCGTCAGTCCGCCTTGGTGAGGGTCGTCGGGCCGCTGCAGCGGCGGCAGAGATATTCGATGGTCGAGCCGTCTTCCGCGGCGAAGCGCAATTTCACCCAGCGGCCCTGATCGTCGTACCAGGCTTCCATGTCCAGGTCGCCGGAATAGATGAAGCGGCGGGCGGGACGGGTTTCGTCGCCCATCGTCACGTTCTCGACCCCCGCCTCGACGACGGAGATGTGGTTCGGCGTGCCGCTGACCGTGTTGATCAGGGTGTCGGCGGCGACCTGCGCCATGTTCCAGTGGCTGGTCGGCAGCAGAGTCGGCGCCGCCTCCCATTTGCCCTCCATGCCGCTGACATCCAGCGATGTGCCGTCGCGCACCGCCTCCATATGCTTGAACTCGCCATCGTCGTTGGTGGAGGCGGTCAGGCTGGCGAGCGCCCCGTCACGCCACGTCTCCAGCGACTGGTAGCGCAGCTTGTAGGCGGAAGCGAACAGGACATCGACCTCGATGCTGGCGCGGGTCTCCACCTGCAGCGCGTCGCCTTGCTTGCGGAAGAAGACCAGATAGCTGCCGATCGGGTCGCCGTCGCGCAGCACGTCGAACTGCATCTCGTCGCCATAGAGCTCGAACGGGTCGATCGTGGTGGGAATATCGATCTGCGTCGGCATGTCGGTCGGGCCCGCCGACGCAAACGGCGCGCCGCCGGCCGTCAGAGCGGCAGCGATGGCGATGCACCTGCGTGACCAGACTCCAAGCATGTTGTCCCCTCATGCTCGTCATTCGGTGCCGGCGGATGCCCCCATCCGGACCGGCTGTACGTGCCCGAATCCATTATACGAACCAAAATGGGCGCGGGATCAAGCGCAGATAGGCTGGATTGGTGAAAGCCGTGTGACGGGGCGGTTGCGGTCGCGTGTTAACTTATCGCACCCAACTCAGCCCAAGCTCATCTGGCGGTGCGGCGTGCGGTCGGTGCCGCGGAGATCGCGGTGGCAACGATCAGCTCTGCTGCGCGCTTACGATTGTTAACGGCTTGCAGCTCAGTGCTGAGCTGCTTCAATCGCTTCTTCATCGCCGCGTCGCCGAGCAACCTGCGCACGGAAGCCAGCAGATCCGGCCCCTTCCAATCATAGCGCGGCAGCCGCGCGCCCAGGCCAAGCTCTTCCGCCCGTTGCGCATTGTCGTGCCCGTCCCAGCAATAGGGCATGACGAGGGATGGCTTGCCGAAGGTCAGCGCCTCGTTGAGCGAATTATTACCGCCGTGATGGATGAACAGGTCGACCTGCGGGATGACCGAAGGCTGCGGATACCAATATTCCAGATGGATATTGTCCGGGACGTTCTCGTAGCTGTCCTTATAGGGCCCGACCGACATCAGCACCCGGTAGGGCGCCGCGGCGAAGGTGTCGATCAGCCGTCGGAACAGGTCCGTGTCGGCCGCCCCCAGCGACCCGAAGCCGACATAGATCAGCGGCTTGCCATTGTGCTTGGGGAAAAAGGGCAGGTCATAGGGCGCCTCGTTGCGGACCGCCCCGCCGATATAGGCGAAGGTCTCGGGGCTCAGCGGCCGCTGGCGCGGATAGCGGATCGCCTCCGGCGTCAGCACCAGATTGAGCCAGGGCGAAGCTTGCAGGAATTCCGCCGGCGCCATCTGCGCCTCGCCGACGGAGGTCAGGAACGCATTAAAGCGGTCATGCACCGGCTTCAGTTCGCGGCGGTAGGTGGCGCGGAATTCCTCCCAGCCGGCGCGATCGCCTGCGCCGAGGCCGGAGGTATAGGGCGGCACGTCCTCATCCGGCAATTCGGTCTCCGCGCAGGACACGATGCGCACCCACGGGCAACCCGCATGGGCGATGGCCGGGAAGAACACCACATTGTCCAGGCAGATGGCGTCGGGCTTCAGCTTCTGCAGGGCCTTGCGCAAGGCCGGCTCGGCATGGATGGCGCTGTCGACGATGGCGTTCCAGGCCGGCACCTCATAGGTCGCGATCTGCGCCAGCGGCGACAGATGGAAGTGCGGCCGGTGCTGGTCGATGAAGCGCTGCCAGAAATCGGCAATCTCCGCGTCCGACTTCAGCGGCGACATGGCAACCGGCTCTTCATCGAAGCCGTAATTGCGGAACATGCCGGCGAAGCCCGGATCGCACAGGAACACCGGGCGGTGGCCCAGTTCGCGTAGTTCCTGCGCGATGGCGACGCAATTCAGCGAGGCGCCGTAAGCGGCTTCCGGCAGGAAGGCGATGGTGAGCGGTTTCGTCATCAACTCGCCCTGCGCAATCCGCCCAACATTGGCGGGGCGCCGCGATTGACGAAGCCGGGCCGCGCCCGCAACGACGCCGCCAGGTGATCGCGCATCAGCTCCGCCGCGCGGGGCAGGTCGCCGGCCTCGATCGCGGTCAGGATCGCCAGATGCTCGCGGCAGGATTCGACGAGGCGCGGCGGCGGCACCTGCATCGACGACATGGCGAGGCGGCGCAGCCGGCTCTGCCGCCGGATCGCATCGGCCAGGAAGCGGTTGCTGGAGGCTTCGCCCATCGCTTCGTGAAAGGCGATGTCGGTCTCCAGCGCGCGCTTCATGTCGAGCTGCGCCGGCCCTTGCAGGATCAGTTCGTTCAAGGCGGCGCGCAGATCGCGGGCGCGCCGCGGGTCGAGCGCAAATCCGGGTTGCGAAAATACCGCCGGCTCCAGGATCAGGCGGAAGCGGTGGCTGTCCTCCTGCGAGCGCAGGGAATCCAGCGCCGGCAGGAACACCCAGCGCTGGCCCAGCGACCGTTCGACGATGCCCTCCTGCTGCAATCGCGCCAGGACGCGCATCACGTCCGGCCGCGTGGCGCGATAGCGCTTCACCAGCTTGGCCGCCGTGACCTCGCCCTCCAGGCGCTTGGAAAAGCGGTCGCGCAGGATCGCCGTATATAAAGGTGCGGGTGCGGCGCTTTCCCTCGGCGCTGCGCCCTGCAAATCGGTGGCGACGAAGAACCCCGCCCGGTCGCGCCGTTCCAGCAATCCGCGCTCCGCCAGCAGGGCGAGCGCCGCGCGCACCGGCGTGCGCGAGACATGGAAGGCCTCGGTCGCCAGCCGCTCCGGCACGTGGCCGCCCGGCTGCAAGTCCTGGCGCCGCAACCAATCCAGGATGCGCCCGGCCAGCTCCTCCAAATTTGCGCGAGAATGGGCCGCGGAAACCGGCTTGCGGCGGGCATTTCTGGATCTGGCGGAAGGGCGGCGGGACACGATTGTATTATCTCGTTGAATTATACACACTCGACGCTTGACGTATTTTCTAACACAAAAATACAATCACGCCAATGAAACGACCGACCGGTCGACGCGGGGGCTTATAAAAAGGGAGGTTTCCAACATGCGTGCAGGATTGTTGCGGGCGGCGGCGCTCGCGTGCGTGATGTGCGGGTTCGCCGACGCGGCCCAGGCGGACAAGATCGTCATCTCCAACTGGGACGGCTACATGCCGCCGGAATTGCTGGCGCAGTTCACCAAGGAGACGGGCATCGAGGCCGAGATGTCGGTCCATGCCACCAATGAAGAGATCATGGGCAAGGTGACCGCCGGCGGCGGCAAGGGCTATGATGTGCTCTTCGTTTCCAGCCCCTTCGCCGAGGCGTTGAAGAAGCTGAACCTGATCGCCGACCTCGATCCGGCGAAGATCCCGAACCTGGCCAACCTCTATCCGGAGGCGCAGAACCTGGCCTACGACCCGGGCAATCATTTCTCCGTGCCGTACGCCTGGGGCACCACGGGCCTCTGCTATCGCAGCGACCTGCTGACGACTGCGCCGTCGAGCTGGATGGACATGCTGAAGCCGGCCGATGCGCTCAAGGGCAAGATCACCATGCTGAAGACCGACCGCTGGCTGATGGCGGCGGGGCTGAAGGCGCTGGGCTATTCCGTGAATTCCGTGGACGAAGGCGAGGTCGGCAAGGCCAAGGAGCTGCTGACCGAAGCCAAGAAGTCGCTGCTCGCCTATGACGACACCACCTTCTACTCCAAGCTGGTCTCCGGCGAGGCGACCCTGGTCCATGCCTGGGACGGCTGGTGCAATTACGGCATCGCCGAGAACGCGGCGATCAAGTTCGTGATCCCGAAGGAAGGCAGCGACATGTGGGTCGACACCATGACGGTGACGGCCGCCTCGGAGAACAAGGACGCCGCCATGGCCTTCATCAACTTCGTGCTGAAGCCGGACGTGCACAAGTGGGTGGCGGAGAACATCCTCTACAAGGTGCCGAACCAGAAGGCGATGGAAGCGCTGGATCCGGCCCTCATCACCCAGTTCCCGAACATCGGCATCACGCCGGCGGATCTGATGAAAGAGGAACAGCTCCGCGATCTGGGCGACGGGCAGAAGCTCTACACCCAGACCGTGACCGAGATCACGTTCCAGTAAAGACATTCCCCTCCCCGGAGGCGCATGCCGACATTCGTCGGCGGGGCCGGGGGAGGGTTAGGGAGGGGGCGATGGCCGCTCCGTCGGTTGGAGTTCTTGCATCCAACCCCCGCCCCAACCCTCCCCCAAGCTTGGGGGAGGGGGCTTTATGATGACGCTTTCCCGCCGCACCATTCTGCTCGCACCCGGACTGGGCTATCTGGCCCTGTTCCTGGTGTTGCCGTGCCTGATCATCTTCGCCTATTCGTTGTTCGAGCGTGGTACCTATGGCGGCATCGACTACAACTTCACCGCGGAGAATTACGGTCGCGTCGCCTCCGCGCTGTTCGCGAAGATCTTTCTCGATTCCGTGCGCATCGCGCTGACCGCGACCATCGTGGCGCTGCTGATCGGCTACCCGGCCGCTTATGCCATCGCCATGCAGCCGCGCAACCGGCAGATGGCGCTGCTGGTGCTGGCGATGCTGCCCTTCTGGAGCAACTATTTGATCCGCACCTATGCCTGGATCGTGCTGCTCAACAACGAGGGGCTGATCAATCGCGGGCTCGAGGGGCTCGGCATCATCAATGAGCCGCTGCCGCTGCTCTACAACGAATTCGCCATCGTGCTGGGCCTTGTCTACAATTACGTGCCCTTCGTCATCCTGGCGCTCTATTCCTCGATCTCGCGGCTCGGCCCCGAATTGCGCGAGGCATCCTTCGATCTCGGCGGCTCGGCCTGGACGACCTTCCGCCGCGTCACCTTGCCGTTGACCGTGCCGGGCATCGCCGCCGGCGCCGTCTTCGTCTTCGTGCTCTCCATCGGCAATTTCGTGACGCCGGACCTCTTGGGCGGCGGGCAGCGGCCGATGTTGGGGAACTTGATCTACAGCCAGTATCTGTCGGCGCGCGACTGGCCGATGGGCTCGGCGCTCGGCTTCATCCTGGTGCTGATCATGCTGGTGCTGCTATTCGGCCAGGCGGTCTTCGCGCACCGCGCCTCGGGCGCCACGGAAGCGAAGGCAGGTGCGGCATGATCCGAAACGATCCGATCCGCGCCTGGCTCAACGCGCATCTGGGCCTGGTGTATATCTTCCTCTACGTGCCGATCGTCGTGCTGATCGTGCTGTCGTTCAACAAGAGCGGCTTGCCGACGACCTGGACCGGCTTCTCGACCGAGTGGTACGGCAAGCTGATCGCCAACCCGAAGATATTGAGCGCCGCCGGCAATTCGCTGATCGTGGCGGTGATTTCCACCATCATCTCGACCCTCATCGGCACCTTGCTGGCGATGGGGCTGGAGGAGGGCAAGCCGAACCCGTATCTGGATGCGCTGGTCGCCGCGCCGATGATCATTCCCGACATCGTGCTGGCGATCGCGCTGCTCTCCTTCTATACGCTGCTGAACATGAGCCTTGGGCTGCAGAGCATCATCCTGTCGCACGCGGTGTTCAACATCGCCTTCGTCTGCACCGTGGTGCGCACGCGGCTGAAAAATTTCGACAAGTCGATCGTGGAGGCCTCCATCGATCTCGGCGCCAGCGAAGTGACGACCTTCCGCCGCGTCACCCTCCCCGTCATCGCGCCCGGCGTGATCGCGGCGGGGCTCCTGTCCTTCACGCTCTCCATCGACGAGTTCATCATCGCCTACTTCACCGCCGGGGCCGGGCAGGGCTCGACCACCTTCCCGATGCAGATCTACGCCATGATCCGCTTCGGCGTGACGCCGGAGATCAACGCCATCGCCACCATCGTCATCGGTTTCTCCTTCTTCCTGGTGATCCTGTCGCAGCGCCTGAACCGCGAGGCGACTCCATGAGCGCGCTGTTGCAGATCGAGGGAATCACCAAAAGCTTCGGCCCGGTCACCGCGGTCGACAAGCTGAGCCTCACCGTGAAGCAGGGCGAGTTCTTCGCCATCCTGGGTCCCTCGGGTTGCGGCAAGACCACGCTTCTCCGCGTCATCGCCGGCTTCGAGCAGCCGGATGAGGGCCGCGTCACCCTGGACGGCGCCGACATCACCGGGCTGAAGGCGAACCGCCGGCCGGTCAACCTGATGTTCCAGTCCTATGCGCTGTTCCCGCATATGACGGTGGCGGGCAACGTCGCCTATGGCCTGGAGATGGAGGGCTTGCAGGGCGCCGAATTGACCAAGCGCGTGGAAGAAGCCCTCGCCATGGTGCGGATGTCGGATTTCGCGCGGCGCAAGCCGAACCAGCTCTCCGGCGGGCAGCGGCAGCGCGTGGCGCTGGCGCGCGCCTTGGTGAAGCGGCCGAAGGTGCTGCTGTTGGATGAGCCGCTCGGCGCGCTCGATCGCAAGCTGCGCGAGCAGATGCAGATCGAATTGAAAAAGCTGCAGCAGGATACCGGCATCGCCTTCGTCGTGGTGACTCACGACCAGGAAGAGGCGCTGACGCTCGCCGACCGCATTGCGCTGCTGGATCGCGGCCGCATCGTGCAGACTGCGACTCCGCGCGAACTCTATGACCGCCCGGTCAACCGCTTCGCCGCCGATTTTATCGGCCTGATGAACTTCATCGAAGGCACGGCGAACGGTGCGGGCTTTGTCGCGAAGAACATCGGCGCCTTGCCGGCACCTTCCGGCAACGGCTCGCTGCTGGCGATCCGGCCAGAGCGCGTGCGCCTCTCCGCCCAGGCGGAGGCGGGCGCCATCGCCGGCCAAGTGGAGGGTGCGGCGTTCCTGGGCCAGGACGTGATTGCGCATGTCGCGGTGGCCGGCTTGGATCGTCCGATCATCGCGCGCCTCGCTGCGGGCCATGCGCTGGCGGCCAGCCTGACGCGCGGGCAAAATGTTTGGATTAGCTGGCGGGCCGAGCAGGCCGTGCTCTTGCAGGATTGAGCGTAAGGAGGAGTTGATGGGCAAGACGATCGTGCTGTTCCCGGAGGCCGCGTTCGGGCCGGCGTTGAACTGCGTCGGCATCGCGCAGCAATTGAAGAAGGACGGCCACAACCCGGTCTTCGTCTGCGATCGCGGCTTCAAGGGTGTGTTCGAAAAATACGGCTTCGAGGAGAACCTGGTCGACATGTCCGGCGGCATGTCGGACGAGGAGATCGCCAAGTTCTGGGCCAATTTCATCGCCGAGAAGAAGCCGCATTTCCGCCTCTCCCCCATCGACCAGTTGCCGACCTATGTCATCCCGGTGTGGGAGGCGATCGTCGATTCCGCCATCATCGCCGAGGATGCGCTGAACGCCCATCTGCAGCGCATCAAGCCCGACCTGGTCGCGGTCGACAACGTGATCCTGTTCCCGGCGATCAAGCGCGCCGGCTGCCCGTGGGTGCGCATCATCTCCTGCTCGGAGAACGAGATTCCCGATCCCGACATCCCGCCGCACCTCTCCGGCTGCCACGAGAACGACAAGGCCGGGTTCAAGGCCTTCGAGGACCGCTTCCTGGAGCTGGTGAAGCCGACCCATGCGCGGTTCAACGAGTTCCTGGCCAAGGTCGGCCACGCGCCCTATCCGCTGGGCCAGTTTTTCGAGGCCTCGCCGTCGATGAATCTGCTGCTCTATCCCAAGCCGCTCGCCTTCAAACGCCGCCATCCCCTGGACCCGAAGCGGTTCCAGTATCTCGAGGGCTGCGTGCGCGACGAGGGCGTCTATCAGGTCCCGACGTTCAAGACCAACAACGACAAGCCGCTGATCTATGTCAGCTACGGCTCGCTGGGTGCGGCCGATGTCGAGCTCTATCAGCGCATGATCGCGCTGTTCGCCAAGCTGCCCTACCGCTTCCTGATGAATGTCGGCGACTATATCGGCGAGTACAAGGACGTGCCGGGCAACGTGCATCTGGAATCCTGGTTCCCGCAGCCGGCGGTCATCCCGCATGTGGAGCTGTTCATCCATCACGGCGGCAACAACTCGTTCAACGAGGCTTTGTTCTTCGGCAAGCCGGCCATCATCATGCCGTTCTGCTGGGACGGGCTGGACAATGCCGCGCGCATCCACGACACCGGCTATGGCGACCAGTTGCCGCGCTACACCTGGACCGACGAGCAATTGAGCGGGATGATCGCGCGGCTGATCGGCGACCAGGGCATGAAGCGGCGCCTGGCCGAGGTGGCGAAGCACATGCAGTCGGCCAAGGGCACGGTGAAGGCGGCGAACATCCTGGCCGAGATCGCGACCAAGGGGAGCTACCAGCCGTGACCGACACGCTGAAATCCTCCGCCCCGCACATCTACGACCCGGTGCATTTCAACGACCTCGTGGATTGGGGCGTGCAGCCCGATTGCACCGCCGGCCCCTCGAAGTCGAGCGGCCGCCTGCTGTTCAAGGGCCCGAACAACGAGCCGGAGACGGGGCTCTGGGTGGTGACGCCGGGCGCCTGGCCGCTCTCCATCCCGCGCGACGAGTTCTGCCATTTCATCGCCGGCCGCGCCACCTACACCCGCGACACTGGCGAGGTGATCGAGGTGCGGCCCGGCACCTGCGTGCATTTCACCGCCGGGTGGAAAGGCACCTGCGTGGTGCACGAGACCTTGCGCAACGTCTACATGCTGCGCTGATTTCAGATTGGAGTGGAAAATATGACGACGCCTGTTCTGTACGACCCGAAGAATGTGACCGAGCTGAAGGATTGGGGCCCGGTG